>DASROK010000108.1:0-5732 GCA_035646915.1 Gemmatimonadaceae bacterium | reverse complement strand
ATGGAGCGCGCAGATGTTCCTGATGTTCAGACTGGGCCGGCCGGATGTACTGCCTGAGCTGGATCTCGGCGTTCAGAAAGGAATCCAGAAAGCATATCGTATGAGAAAGCTTCCCACTCCGGCGCAGGTCCTGCGTCGTGGAGCGAAGTGGGCTCCGTACCGTACAGTGGCGTCATGGTACATGTGGAGAGTTCTCGAGCTGCCACAGGGAGCATTGAAGAATGCCAATCGTTGATTTCGAAACTCTGCCTGATTCGTCGCGGATCTGGGTGTACGGCTCGGACAAGCCGATCGAGCCGGACAGGGAGAGGATGATGCTGGACGCCGTCGATGATTTTCTTGGCCGATGGGCAGCGCACGGAGCACCTTTGCACTCAGCCCGTCGCTGGGATGACGGGCGTTTTCTTACGATTGCTGTCGACAGCACTCAGGAAAACGCGTCGGGGTGCTCGATCGACGGACTGTATCGCACGCTCAAGTCGCTGCCGATTGGGGCGAACATCGTCACGAGCGGACTGGTTTATTACAGGGACAAGGGAGGAATTCACGCGGTAACGCGCGAAGAATTCTCCAATCGCGCGGCGAAAGGCGAGATCACCGGAGACACTGAAGTTTTCGATCTTTCTGTCACTGACCTGAACGAGTGGAAATCGAGATTCAGATCCCGCGCTCAGGATTCATGGCATGCGGCTCTGATCTTGGACGCCGGACGCCAGGCGCCAGACGCCGGACGCCAGACGCCGGACGCCGGACGCCAGGCGCCGGACGCGGGTCGACAGGCGACCGATGACAGTCGACCGTCGACCCTCTCTTGAAGACGCACACCTCGTATCTCACGTTCAACACAAAGAAGCGGCAGGAGATAATCGACATTACTGACGAGGTGGAGGAGTGCCGCGCAGAAGCCGGGATTACTGAAGGCTTCGTGCTGGTGTCAGCGATGCACATCTCGGCATCGGTTTTCGTGAATGATCACGAGCCTGGTTTATGGAAGGACATACTCGACTGGCTCGAGAATCGTATCGCCCCGTGGTCACCTGATGATTATCGGCACAATTCCGGAACGGGTGAGGATAACGCTGCTGCGCATCTGCGATCGCTGACGGTTGGCCACGAGGTGGTTGTTCCGGTTACGAAGGGGCGACTCGACTTTGGGCCGTGGCAGCGAGTGTTCTACGGTGAATGGGATGGGCAACGTTCCAAGCGAGTCGTTATTAAGGCGATGGGGGAATGAATACTGAATGCTGAATACTGACTAACTACGCAGCTTAGACGCGGAGATAGTCCGGGCGCCAGGTTTTGATTTCCTTTTTGATCGCTTCACCCTTTTGTAGATCTCCCGACGAAGCGCGGCGGGCCAAGGCGACAACTTCATCATCAGAAGCAAAGCGCAATGCGGTGAGCTGACCCGGGCGCAGTGTATCGACGAGTGCGTGCTCGCCGGGCATGAGCTGATACAGTCGCAGGCGTTCCTCGAGACGAATCACTCGATCCTGAGCTCTGAGTGACATGCCGCGCGAGGTGAAGCTGAAAACCGCCAAGGCGAATGCAAGTATCACCGGCCAGACATGAGCAGCGGGATCCTTCAACGCGCGGGCGATCTCGACCCCGAGGTTGATGATGAGAATCGGCTGGACTACAAAACTGTGCCACGGGTGATACCTGCGGTGACTCTTCAGGTTCTGCTCAGCCATTGGTTCCCCGGTTGTCGATTGTTGTCATTGCCTCAGCTGCGTATCGCTTGAGTCGCGTAATCATCGCATTGAGTCCTGCCTCCCGTGCGCCCAGCCCGATGCTCTCCATGAGCATGCGAACGAAATCCGACGGAAGAGCGAGCGTGGTCGACGGCGGCTGTCCGTTCACTGCCGCGAACACTATCGCGAGGACAGCAGCAATCGTGGGCGACTGCCGGGCGTTGAGATCCGCGTGAAAGTACATCTTTCCGTCGATCACTTCGGGAATTATGTCGACGCGCGTCTGACACTCGGGGACATTGTATTCCGAGTGATCGACATCGCGAAATCGCTCAGGAAGGGGCTCGAGCTTCTTCGAGTACTGCACGAGGGCCTGCATTTTTTCCTCTCTTCCCATTGAGCGGAAAATACGAAGCACGCGGTCGATTGAAGGTGGAAGCGCAACTGTGTCCGTCATGACAGAAACTTATCGCGGATGTCATGCCGCCCGCTTCGAGTACTGCCGGACTGCCAGCGTCAGCACGATCGTCCCCGACAGCACAAGGATTCCAAGGGGGCGCAGTATGTCCGTGAATGTCGCGCCCTTGAGGAGGATCGAGCGGATGATCACGATGAAGTGCTTCACGGGATTCAGCTCTGCCATCCATTGTGCCCACTGGGGCATAGAGCGAACCGGCGTGAACAGCCCGCTCATCAGCAGATAGATGAGAAGCAGGAAGAACGACACGAACATCGCCTGCTGCTGGGTGTGCACGATCGTCGAGACCCACAGGCCGAGCCCGAGCGCAACCACGAGATAGATGATCGTACAGAAGAAAAGCAGAGTGAGACTGCCAATCATCGGCACACCGAACAGCCATCGCGCAATAATGAGTCCGATAATGAACTCCACCAGAGCGATCGAAAGAAACGGGACAAGCTTCGCCGCAATGAATGCGCTTCTCGGCACAGGCGTAACGTTGAGCTGATCGAGAGTGCCGATCTCCCGCTCGCGAACGATGTTCATGGCGGTCATCATCGTTCCGACAAGCGTGAGAAGCTGAACCAGAATTCCAGGCACCATGTAATGCTTGTAATCGAGATCCTGATTGTACCAGCCGCGCGTTCGCAGCTGAATTGCCGGCGATGCAGAAATGGATGGTGACTGAGAAGCGCGGAGATCCTGCGCGTACTGTGCAATGATCTGCTGCGCGTATGAGCTAGTAACGCCTGCAAGAGCGCCGTCCTCAGCATTGAAGATCATTTGAACGCTGGCTGATCTTGTGCGCACCAGGTCGCGCTCGAAATCGGGCGGAATGTTGAGGATCATTTCCGCCCTGCGCGCGAGAAGAGCTTCATTCGCTGGCGTCATCGACGCTGCCGCGCCGACAACCTTGAATCTGCGCGACGCTGTGAGCTTGTCTGCCAGGCCACGTGACATTGTGCTCTGGTCGCGGTCGACGAGATAAAGTCGCGCCGTCTTGACCTCGAACGTCGCGGCGCTGGACAAAACGATAAGCTGAATGAATGGCGCCAGGATCATCTGCCTCAGGAGCAGCTTGTCGCGAAAGATCTGCAGATATTCCTTGCGGAGCAGAACGCGCAGGATTCTCACGCTACTCTCGCCTTGAAGCTCTTCACGGCGGCAGCCATGAAAACGAGCGTCATGCCGATGAGAACCAGTGTCTCACGCCACAGGTGCTCGAGGCCGACTCCCTTGAGCATGATCCCGCGCGCGATGACAATGAACCAGTGCGCCGGCACGATGTTGCTGAGGAGCTGCAGAATCCGCGGCATGCTCGCCAGCGGAAACACCATTCCCGACAACAACGTGCTCGGCAGCATTGTCACAAGGAGTGCGACAAGCATTGCGACGCGCTGAGTGTTGGTGAGCGACGCGACGAGCACGCCGAGCCCGAGCGAGACCATCGAGTAGATGATGCTCTCGACGAGAAGGAGCGTGACGCTGCCCCTGAACGCAACATGGAATATGAGCCACGCCGCGAGGAGCGCAGTCAGAACGTTCGCGAACGCGAGCCCGAGGTAGGGAAGGACTTTGCCGACGATGATCTGCCAGGGCCTGAGTGGCGAGACCAGAAGAATCTCGAGAGTTCCGCGCTCTTTTTCTCTCGAAAGTGAGATCGCAGTCATCAACGCGGATACGAGTGTGAGCACAAGCGCGATCAAGCCGGGAATGAAGAGGTTGACGCTCTCGAGCGTTGGATTGAAACGCATTCGCACCTGAGGAGTTATCTGAAGCGGCTGTTTCTTTTGCGCTTCGATCTCCTGCTCGTAACTCATGATCACAGCACGCGCATACGCCTGCATTGTCGATCCCGTGTTCGGATCGGACGCATCGACTGCAATGAGGATATGTGCAGGCTCACGCGATTCGAGACGCGGTGCGAATTCCGGATCGATCGAGACAGCGAGGTCAGCTCGGCCCTGCTTGAACAGCGGCTCGACGGCCTTCATTGTCGGCGCGACGCCGACAATCCGGAACCGGTTTGCTGCCTCGAATCGATCACGCAACGCAAGCGACGCATAGTCAGGCGATGGATCGACAATCACCAGCCGCACGTCGCGTACATCGCTGCGCAGCGCGTATCCGAACAGAACTACCTGCACCAGCGGCATCAAGAGAAGTATCGTGAGCGTCTGGCGATCGCGAAGGATGTGTCGAACTTCCTTCGTCATGAATGCAGCGAGTGTCGAGATCATGACGGCCTCGCAAGTCTCACGAACAGGTCGTCGATGCTCGGAGCTCCCCACTGCTGCTTGAGCTCGACGGGTGAGCCAAGCGCTGCGATGCGTCCGTCCACCATGATGGAGATACGATCGCAGTACTCGGCCTCATCCATGTAGTGAGTCGTCACGAAGCACGTTGTACCGCGAGTCGCAGCAGCGTAAATCATTTCCCAGAACTGCCGCCGGGTAATCGGGTCGACCCCGCCGGTCGGCTCATCGAGAAAGACAATTGCCGGCTCGTGAAGCAGCGCCACAGAGAACGCGAGCTTCTGTTTCCATCCCAGCGGCAACTGACTTACCAATTCATTGCGAAGACCAAGCGTGTCGAGCATTGCCGATGAACGCTCGGAGATCTGCTTGTTAGTCAATCCGTAAATGCCGCCGTATAACGCGATGTTCTCGAGAACGGTGAGGTCCTCGTAGAGGGAAAACCGCTGGCTCATGTACCCGATTCGCCGGCGGATCTGCTCCGTTTCAGTTTTCAGGTCAAGGCCCGCGACTTTTGCATCACCTTCAGTGGGCGCGAGAAGCCCCGTGAGCATTTTGATCGCAGTCGTTTTTCCTGCGCCGTTTGCGCCAAGGAAGCCGAACACTTCGCCGGCTTTGACGTCGAACGTGATGTGGTCGACAGCAGTAAAATTGCCAAAGCGTCGAGTGAGATCATGCGCGACGATTGCAAGTTGAGCGGGCGCTGACTGCGGTGCGGTCATGATGCGCGCTCAACCGGAGGCATGAGCTCCATGAAGCTGTCTTCGATTCCTGCATCGATCGGATTCACTTCCGCGTCGTCGAAACCTTCGGATCTCAGATACTCGAGTACTTCGCGTGCAACTTCAGTCGAGTCCTGCCCTTGCCGGCTGTCTGTGAAATGCAGCGACGTTCCGAATGGAAAAACGGAATGCGCGTGCGGAGCCTTTCTCAGTGCAAGCAGCATCTGATACCGCTTTGCTCCCTTCACGTCCACGAGAGGAAGCGGATAGTGCGATCCGATTTCAGCGGGCGCATCGATCTGGAGAATGCGGCCGCCTTGAATCAGAGCAACGCGGTCACAGCGCATTGCTTCGTCCATGTAGGGAGTAGACACAACGATGCTGAGACCCGATTCCCGAAGTTTGCCGAGCTGATCCCAGAATTCTCGTCGTGATACTGCGTCAACTCCCGTGGTGGGCTCGTCGAGGAAAAGAATATCTGGCCGGTGAACAAGAGCGCATGAGAGGGCGAGCTTATGCTTCATCCCGCCAGACAGCGCATCTGCCCGACGCTCGGCGAACATCTCGATCAGCTTGTAAACTGGTTCGATAAGCTCGTAGC
>DASROK010000107.1:0-2364 GCA_035646915.1 Gemmatimonadaceae bacterium | reverse complement strand
CCGTCCTCGAGCGATTGTATGGTTTCGAGGAGCAGCCGCGCTTCGGGCCGCGGGTTGCCCTGCGCGTCGAACATCTCGTCGTGAAAGCCTTGAGTTTGATAGGAATCGAACAGCACCCCAGCACCTCTGAATCTTCGATTGGACGGCGCTGTCGAAGGTACGGACGTTGTACCTGGAACGTCGGAACGCGGGAGATTTTATCAGGAAAAGCCGCCCGGCGGAACCCGGAGTTTATGCTCCGGCGAGAGAAATCGAATCCGCTCTATTGTCTGAGACTTCGGACGTAGTTCACCATCTGCCACATTTCCGTCGGCCCAATACCGGGCCGCCCGTTGAGCCCTTTCATGGCGCCGGCGCCGCCGACGCCATCGCGAATGCTGACGAAGATTGCGCTATCCGCGGAGCCGTGCTCCCAGACATCGTCGATGAGATTGGGAGGATGGACTTCATCGGCGGCCATTGCCGCAGCGATCTCGCTGACCCCATCGCCCTTCTCGCCGTGACATTCTGCGCACAGGCGGTCGTAGAGCTTCTTGCCGGATGCAAGGGACTCCGGTGTCGGCTTTATGGGATTCTCGAGAGAAGAGGCTGGCTCTCCTGGAGAAGGTGTCGTCCCACTTTGGGCTGATGTACAGGCGGTTATTAGGACTACGAGAGAAAGAATGATTACGGTTCGCAGTGCGGAATAGTGTTGCTGCATCGACCCCAAATAGTACCACGGGCACCAACATAACTTCAGGCGCGGAAGGCAGACAGGAATTTGAAATTGTAAAGTCCTGCATTGGAGATTCGAGATTGGAAATCGTAGATTGGACTCCTGTTCCCACGGAGGGTCCAGTCCAATTTGAGCTTTCCAATCTCGACTCTCCAATGCGGGACTCTCCATTTTCAAATTCTCCCAGGGGGCTTCCCTGGCACGCCGCATGCAACAATGCATCTCGTGGTCTCTCAGCAGCAGTTCATCGGCATCCTGATCGCGGCGCTTGGCGGCCTTGCTGTCGGCCTCGAGCGTGAATGGTCGGGACACGCCTCAGGCCCGCACGCGCGATTCGCGGGCGTGAGAACCTTCACGCTGCTGGGGATACTCTCGGGAATCTCGGGCTGGCTGTGGGCCGATCACTTCCAAATCCCCGCAGCGATTCTGTTATCCGGCGCTGCAGGGCTTGTGGTTGCCGCGTACGTCGCGGCAGCCCGGCACCAGATTGAAGCCACCACCGAAGTCGCCTCTCTTGTTGTGCTTGCCGCGGGAGTGGCGGCGGGACTCGGCGCATGGGAACTTGCCGGCGGTACGATTGCCGTCACCACGCTGCTTCTCGTCGAGAAGTCCGTAATCCACGATATCGCCCGCAAACTGGACGACACCAGCATTCGCGCTGCGGTGCGCTTTGGAGTGATGGCCATCGTCATCCTGCCTCTTCTTCCCGAGGGTCCGTTTGGCCCCGGCGCCGGTTTTCGTCCCCGCACCCTGTGGGTAGCCGTCCTCATTTTTTCCGGTCTCAGCTTCGCGGGCTATATAGCCCGGAAAGGTTTGAGCGACACGATGGGTTATCCCGTCGCGGGACTTCTGGGCGGATTGATGTCGTCAACAGGCGTGACGTTCTCGTTCTCGCGGCTCAGCCGTTCGCAGGTTAAGGCCGGCGGTCCGCTCGCTGTCGGAGTGATTGGAGCCTGCACGGTTCTTTTCCTTCGCGTGCTGGTTGCGACCGTCACGCTCAACTCCGCGCTTGCGGCCGCAGCAGCGCCATACTTCGCTCTCCCCTTTGCTGTTGGTGTTATTGCGACAGCGGTGATCTGGCGGATGGATGGCAAAGCGAAAGACAAGGAACCGGAAGTCAGCAATCCCCTTCAGTTCTGGAACTCCATCCAGATGGCAATCGTGTTTCAGATCGTCCTTTATCTGATGCATTGGTTTCAGGGCAGGTATGGAGATCGAGGATTGCTCGCGACCGGCGCAATTCTCGGACTCACCGACGTCGATGCACTCACCATTTCCATGGCGCGAGGCATTCAAGCGACCGATTGGAACCTGGCCGCACAGGCTCTCACCATCGGAATCCTCTCAAACACCTGCCTTAAGGCGGGCGTGGCTCTTATTCTCGGCCAGGGCCGTTTCCGTTTGCTGACAGCCGCGGGCCTTGCAGCCATAGGCGCCGCCATCGTGATTTCCATTTTGCTTTTTTAGAGAATTGGCCGTCTGACAGGAACTTGTTAAGATGACGCCGACCGTCATCAAGACAAAAGGGGTTCCCATGATCAAGCGAACGATTCTGGTTCTATTGGCAATGCTTCTGACCGTAGTTTTGGCCGCAGCATTCGCTGCACAAGGCGGCCAGCGAGGCGGAGGTGGCGCGGGTGGTGGTGGCG
>DASROK010000106.1:0-2593 GCA_035646915.1 Gemmatimonadaceae bacterium | reverse complement strand
TTCCAGTAGGTTCATGCATGCATCGGCGAATCCGTGCGGGATTTTTTTTCTGCGTCGCGGGACTCATCTCGTGCGGACGAATTCCCGCGACAACTGAGCCGGGTTTCGAGGTCTGGCATCTCGCATCTCCCGGTGAAGGTGACATGCTGGTGCTCGACACCACGTCGCTGCGTCCGGTGGTCTCACGAGGCGAGCTCGTCAGTCTCGATCGAATAGTGCGGTTCTCGAATTTCCAGGGATCGCGATTCCACCCCGAGACCGTGCGGGCAATTTCCGAAGATCCGCAGGTGCTGGACGGCTTCGCCCGCACTCTAGCGCGATCGATTCCGCGCGGCGCACCGCTTCTGATCGATGTACAGGAAATGTCAGCAGACGACATTCCAACGGTGGTATCCTTCGCCCGCGCCTTGAGCGGCTCGTCGCGGGCGATCGCGCAGTCGAATGCGGCGCTCATTGTTCCCGCAGGCGACACAGTCTCCTACCCTACTGAAATCCTTTCCCGAGTGGTGGACCTGCTCATAGTCCGCCTCTGGGATGAGTACAGACCGGGCACTCGGCCAGGACCGGCAGCTACACCCGACTTCATCCGTCGTGCGATTGGATCGAGATCCACAGCAATAGGGGCGAGCAGAATCGCTGCCTATTTCCCTCTTTACGGCTATCTGTGGAGTCGGCAGAACTCGGCTCGAGCGATCACTTTCGAAGAAGCGAACCGCATCGTGATCAGTGAAGCCGGCGTATTTCGGCGCGATCCGTCCAGTCAGTTTCTCACCGCAACCGGGCGCGATGGATGGACCGTGTGGGTGCCTGATTTAACAACAGTCAATTCTCTGATTCGTGCTGCGCGGGAACGCGGCGCGAGAATAATCGCGTTATCCGATTTTCGCGGTGCCGATCCGGGAATTCTGAAAGCGTATCCAATCAGACGATGATCAGATCGTTCTGATACGATTGAGGGGTGATGATCACGCCGTTTTTGCTGACGAAGCCGTTGACTTCGCTTCGCATTCCGACTTCGCCTGGGAGATAGACTCCAGGCTCGATGGAAAAGCCGACACCGGGAATGAGCGCCCGCTCCTCGCGCGTCTCGAGATTGTCGATGTGAGGCCCGGATCCATGCAGATCTCGCGCATCGATCGAATGACCGGTGCGGTGAATGAAGCGATCTCCAAATCCGCGGGATGCAATGACTGCGCGCACAGCGTCGTCGACTTCACCGCCCTTCACCGTGCCGCCGTTATCGAGCTTGTCGTGAAGGAGCTTTATCGCAGCGTCCCGGCCGTCCCGCACCGCGAGCCATACATCGCGGTCTCTGTCTGACGGCTCTCCAAGAGAGCCCATCCAGGTCTGATCGGCAAAGACGCCTCCTTCTTCCCGCGCCCACAGATCGATGAGAAGAATAGAGCCTCGCATTATCGGAGCGCTGTCGTGGGGCGAGGGCTCAAAGTGAGGATTCGCTGCATTCGGTCCTATCGCCACAATCGGGCCGTGATCAGCCTGCAATGCATTCGCGGAAAATTCGCCGAGTATCCATTGCTGGAGCTTGTACTCGGTGAGTGGCGTCCTGCCGTTGGCGGCGTCACCAGCCTTTTCAAACGCGCTTCTTGCTATGCGTGCAAGGATTTCTGCAGTGCGCTTGTGCGATGCGAGCTGGTCTTCAGTCCATACAGCGTAGAAGCGGCTGACGAGATCCGCGCTCGATACCACATCGGCGCCAGCGTTCCGCACCATTTCCAGTACACCTGCCGGAATTCTGTCGAGATAGGGAACCGCGTCACCGGGGGAATATTCCATGGCAACGATCTTTCCCTTCACCACTTCCGCGAGTCCGGCTTCGAGCTCACGCCATCCGGTGTAAACAATCTTATTCCACTCACCCGGCCAGTTCTTCCACGGCGCCTGCTCGATGGCGTGCGTTATTGCGACAGGAGATCCGGTTTTAGGGATGAACGCGAAGATTCTCCGCGTGCCCATTCCCTGGAGTCCAAGAATTCCCGCAGCAACCGGGTTCAGCCCATGGAAATCGAAGATGAGCCAGCCATCGACAGTGGAATCGGCGAGAACTTTCTGTATGTCAGCGAGCGAATCCTTGTTCAGCATTTCATGATGTCTGGTTTCCAGTCAATTCAGCGCGCCATTCACACGCACGTTCGCCACGCTGAATGCAGTGAACGTGTTCCACACTGCCGTGAACATTGAACAGAAGGCGAACGAGCTCGCTCAAGGCTGCCTCGTAGAAAAGGCAGCCGCGCGAATCTATCGAGCCATTCACCGTGACGGACTCTGGAAGCCTGAGGGCTACCGAGCCTGGAGACGCATCGAGAGACCCGCCAATGTATTTGTCGGCAATCCCGGTGAGCCGCTTCATTGCCATCGGCCGGCTGATGAATCGCGGCAGATGCCTGATCATCTGGCGCGCGGGTCCTGAGATGGATTCGTATGCGTCAGCCGCGAAGATCGAGCCCGCACTCCGGAACAGCTCCGCTGCATCCGGACGCCGGCCAATGAGCGTCCCCAGTCCTTCTGCTTCCGCGAATGGAATGCGCTGGCCTTTCTTCATTGCATCGCTGTAGCGCCTGATTTGTGTGTACAC
>DASROK010000105.1:0-3524 GCA_035646915.1 Gemmatimonadaceae bacterium | reverse complement strand
TGAGATCCAGCATGAGGCACCCCTCGAATTCTTGACACGTCTGCCGTGACAGGCGCATAAGTAGTTCACTACAGTTCAACAAAATTCACCAGAGCTGGACGGGAAAGTATCACTCAAGGAGATCAAAATGGGTGGGACGGTTACCGTTTTATTGGCCGTGGAGATTGCTCTCACGGTCCTTGTCCTCGTCATGTGGATGTGGCGGGGGTTTTTGGATATGAAGGAAGATGACCATCTCACGCTGACAGAAGCGGAGTCGCATCTTCAGCGCGACCAGGCAGCGATCCGCGCGCGAGTCAACTCACTCTCACGCTACATTAAAGTTGTCGCCGTGGCGTGGGTGCTGCTCGCGGTTGGGACGCTCGGGACCTGGGTGGTCAGGGAACTCAAACTAATATAGCTATCGCCAGTCGTTTTCCAGCAGGTATTCCGCGATCCTTCGTCGATTGTGAACCGTATTTGCCGGGATGTGTGCAGACATCGCGCGCAGACGGTCCAGTTGTGTCCGCAGCGCGTTTCCATCAAAGAGGGCCGCGAGAATCTGCGTCGCGCTCCACTGGACCTGGGCCTGTGCATCGCTGACAAAGGTTTCAGCCAACAACTTATGAAGGTCCGTTCGATGCTTGCCTGCGCGGCAGATTGCGCTGTCCATCGCGTAGATCGCCATCGTCATGTCCGCGAGATGCGTGAGAATTTCCTGTTCGTCTTTGAGAGACTCGCCGTGCTTTTCGGCGGCCATGTTGGCAACAAAATGGAGACACTGTCGCGCGGGGCCGAGCGTTCCGGTCGATTCCACGCTGCCGGAAAAGATATGCCGCTTGAACAGCATTCTCGCGATCAACAACCGGTTGATCTCATTCGTTCCTTCGAAAATGCGATTCACTCGGGCATCTCGATAATATCGTTCGACCGGATACTCGGACGTGAATCCGTAACCGCCGAAGATCTGGACAGCTTCATCAACCACGTAGTCCAGCGCCTCTGATCCAAAAACCTTGAGAGTTGAACACTCGACGGCGTATTCCGGATCGATTCCGATGAGCACGTGAGCCGTCCGGTACACCATGCTCTCGGTGACCCAAAGCCGCGTGGCCATCTCGCCCAGCTTGTGTTGAATCGCGCCGAAACTGGCGATGGGTTTGCCGAAAGCCGTTCGCTGCTTTGCGTATTGAAGTGCCTCTCGAAGCGCAGCCTTGCCTGCGCCGACAGCCATAGCACCCAGTTTCGCCCGGCCCGTATTCAACGTGCAGAATGCCACGCGATGTCCCTTGCCGATTTCGCCGAGCAGATTTCCGACCGGAATCGCCGCGTCTTCCAGCAGCAGCGCTCGCGTCGATGATCCCTTCAATCCCATCTTCCGCTCTTCGGCGCCTGTTGAAACACCGGTATGGCTCTTCTCGACGATGAACGCACTGAACTCGTCGTCATTGACCTGGGCGAATGTAATGAAGACATCGGCGAACGCAGCATTGGTAATCCACATTTTTTCGCCGCGGAGAATCCAGTGCGCCCCATCAGAGCTGCGCCTCGCAGTCGATTTCGCCGCCAGCGCGTCCGAAGCGCTGCCGGCTTCCGACAAGGCGTAGGCCGTGATCCTTTCACCCTTGCAGATCGCCGGCAGATACTTTTGCTTCTGATCCTCAGTTCCGAAGTGGACGATCGGCAGAGTGCCAATGCCTGCCTGTCCACCGTAAGAAACTCCGAATGAGGCGACGCGCGCCATCTCTTGCATAACGAGCATGGCTGAAATCTTGTCCAGATCAGATCCGCCGTACGCTTCAGGGACTTCAATTCCGATGAGGCCCAGATCGCCGCATCTTCGCAGAAGGTGAACAGTCGAATCCCACTCCTGCTTCTCAATGCTTTCCTGCCGAGGCAGCACTTCCGCATCGACGAACTGGCGGGCGAGATCGCGGATCATCTGATGTTCTTCGGTGAGATCCTCAGGGGTGAAGACAGAAGACGCCGTAGTTTCGCGAGTAAGGAAGCTACAGCCTTTGGCTGCGCTCATCACAGGATGCGGCGATGCTGGAACGGCCGCGGATTCTCGCCGCTGTAAGTCGCGACGATGTGCCCGTTCCCGATGAGATGGTACTTGTAAATGAGAAGGCCCTCGACGCCGACAGGGCCACGTGCGTGGGTCTTGTTGGTGCTGACGCCAACCTCTGCTCCAAAGCCGTAACGGAATCCATCTGCGAATCGAGTGGACGCATTCCAGTAAACACCGGCGGAATCGACCTCGTTAAGGAAGCGCTGCGCCGCCCTGGCGTCTTCCGTCACGATCGCGTCTGTGTGCGCGGAGCCATGGCGGTGAATGTGATCGATTGCCTCATCCATGTTGCCGACAATGTGAACGGCCATGACGAGATCCAGAAATTCATGCCCGAAGTCGGACTCCATGTGCAGGTCTACTCCAGCGCTTTTCAGAGCACTGAAGAGTTGCTCTCGAGCAGGGAAGTCCCTGTGGACGATCAGCGTTTCCGCGGCGTTGCATACCGCCGGGTATTGCGCCTTGGAATCCACGGCGATTCGCATGGCTTTTTCGGGGTCGGCGGACGCGTCGATGTACACGTGACAGATTCCATCCGCATGGCCAAGCACCGGAATTCGAGTGCTGTTCTGGATGCTCTGGACCATCTCATTCGACCCGCGCGGAATGACGAGGCTGATAAGGTCATTCATCGCGAGAAGCTGGGTTACTTCCTCTCGAGTCGTGACTAGCTGAACCGCGCCCGCCACGCCGTGCCGTTCGAGAACCCTGTGGATGATAGAGCCGAGTGCGGCGTTGGAATTCGCTGCTTCACGTCCGCCTTTCAGCAACACGGCGTTTCCGCTGCGAATCGCGAGGGCCGCAATCTGGCCGACGACTTCAGGTCGCGATTCGAAAATTGCGGCGATGACGCCAATCGGTGTCTGGACCCTTCTCAAAATAAGGCCGTCGTCGAGTTGAGTCTCGAGAAGCACCTTGCCCACAGGATCAGGCATAGCCGCAAGCTGCTCAATCCCGTCGATCAGATCCCGGAGCTTGGGTTCGTTGACAACGAGACGCTTGTACAGAGGTGGCGCGATCGTTCCCTGAGCAGCCTCAAGGTCCTTCTTATTCGCGGCGAGTATCTCTGTTGCCCCATCACGAATGGCCTGCGCGATATCTCTGAGGATTTGTGTGCGGTCGGCATTCGCGAGCCTGAAGTAGGCGGCGCGGGCTCGTTCGGCTTGTTGGCGGGTCTCGCTCATGGTATTGAGACGAACAACGTTCCTTCGGACTCTCCGTTCAGAATGCGGCGAATGACGCCGGGACTTGTGCCGTTGGCGATTATCGCCATTCCTCCCGAGGACATCGCGACACCCGCCGCTCGAATCTTGGTCGCCATGCCGCCACGTCCTCGCGACGATTTGTTGCCCACCAGAGCTTCGATTTCCGTCGTGATGTGATGAACCTCAGGAATCAGGGACGCGTCCGGATCATCATTGGGACTTCCTGTCATCAGGCCATCAACGTCGGTTAGAAGGATCAGGAGGTCCGC
>DASROK010000104.1:0-2896 GCA_035646915.1 Gemmatimonadaceae bacterium | reverse complement strand
CAACGCAGGACATTCGCGATGCCATCTCGTCGATTCGCGCTGATCTCCCCGTCGAAATGAAGGAGCCGATTCTTCAGCGGTTCGATCCGTCTGATCAGCCAATCGTTTCGCTGACGATGTCGTCAGACACGTATTCCCCTGCGCAGCTCACGCGCATGGCCGATCCAGCGATTACGAGTGAGCTTCGCGGAATCAGCGGAGTGTCACAGGTGCGGCTCGTTGGCGAAGTGAAGCGTGAGATGACTATTCAGCTTCATCCGCAGGCGCTGCAGGCCGCCGGCATCAGCATCGCGCAGGTCGTGCAGGCACTGCAGGCGCAGAATCTTGCTGCACCAGTGGGGCGCGTGAACGGAACGCTCGACGAGCGAACGATTCGACTTCAGGGACGGCTCGAAGGTCCCGAAGATTTCATGCAGCTCGTCGTCGCTGAAAAGAATGGACAGATAATCCGGCTCGGCCAGGTTGCCGATGCTCTCGATGGAACCCAGGAGCAGCGCTCACTTGCGCTTTACTGGCAGCGCGACTCGACAAACAAGTCAGCGCAGGATGGAAAGGAAGCAATCGGCATCGACATTGTGAAGTCGAAGGGATACAGCACTACTGCAGTGAGCAAGAAGATCAAGGAAGTCATGGAGCGTGTTTCGAAAACACTGCCGCCCGGTGTGAAGGTTCGCACCGTGCTCGACTCGGGTGATCGCGTTGCGCATTCGGTGAGAAACGTGGAGGAAGCGCTGCTCGAAGGCGCACTGCTCACGGTTCTCGTGGTGTTCATCTTCCTCAACTCATGGCGCTCGACTGTAATCACGGGTCTCGCGCTTCCAGTGTCGGTGCTTGCGTCGTTTATCGCAGTGTGGGTTTTCGGATTCACGCTCAACACCATGTCGCTGCTGGGACTTTCACTGGCGATCGGTATTCTCATCGATGACGCAATCGTTGTTCGAGAGAACATTGTGCGTCACATCGAGATGGGTAAGGACCACATGACGGCGGCGCACGAAGGCACCGATGAGATCGGACTCGCTGTTGCCGCAACGACTTTCTCGATCGTCGCTGTGTTCGTACCGATCGGCTTCATGTATGGAGTCGCCGGCCAGTGGTTCAAGCCGTTCGCTCTCACGATTGCGTGCGCCGTTCTCGTCTCGCTGCTCGTGTCGTTCTCGCTCGACCCGATGCTTTCAGCGTACTGGGCAGACCCGCAGACTGAAGCTCATGAGCGCAAGAATCCAATCGCGCGCGCACTCGACCGGTTCAACGTGTGGTTCAATAAGCTGGCTGAGCGCTACAAGAAAGTCATTGGATGGGCGCTCGATCACCGGCTCGCAATGGTAGGTCTCGCGATCGGATCGTTCGTGCTTGCGCTCGCACTGCCTGCGATGGGTCTTGTGGGTGCGAGCTTCTTCGGTTCCGATGACAGATCGGAGCTCACGATTGCAATCGAGACTCCTCCTGGTTCGAACCTCGATTACACGAGAATCAAGGCGGAGGAAGCAGGGCGCATCGCGCGGCAGCATCCGGAAGTTCTGTACACGTATTCGACTCTCGGAAGTGCGACTGGCGCTGTCGACAACGGCAGCATCTTCGTGCGACTCGTCCCCAAGCACGAGCGCGACATCGGAGCCGAAGAGCTTGGCAGTATCATCCGCAAGGAAGTCGGCCGCATCGGGGGCGCGACAATGACCGTGTACACCAGCCAGTTCGCTGGGCAGCAGAAGCAGATCCAGCTGCAGCTTCGCGGAGCGAATGCAGCAACGCTCAGCGTTCTGGCAGAGCAGCTCGCGAAAGAAGTGAAGCAGGTGAACGGCGCGGTCGACGTCGGGCTGTCGACAAAAGGCCAGAAGCCTGAGCTCGAGGTGGAGCTCAATCGCAGTCTTGCCGGCAGCATCGGTGTAACGATCGGTCAGATTGCGCAGGCGCTGCGGCCCGCCTTCGCGGGCATCAAAGCCGGCGACTGGGAAGATCCAACTGGCGAGCTTCGTGAAGTGAACGTGAGACTCCAGCCGGAGTCACGCCAGCGCGTCTCGGATCTCGAGTCACTTCCGCTCGTGATCAACAGGCCTGACGGATCGCAGGCAACAATGCCGCTTGGCCAGATTGCAACGGTGAAACAGGGGCTCGGTCCCGCACAGATAACTCACCTCGATGCGGAGCTCGTTGTCACTGTGGAAGCAAATACCGCAGGACGCTCACTGAGCGAAGTGATGAAGGACATCAATGCGCGCGTCGACAAGATGCACTTCCCGCCTGGCGTTCGATTGACGCAGGGTGGAGAAGTCGACAGCCAGAACGAAGTGTTCGGCAGAATCTTCGCGGCGCTTGGCGTTGCGGTGATGATCATGTACCTCATTCTCGTCGTGCAGTTCGGATCGTTCCTCGAGCCGCTCGCGATTCTCGTATCGCTTCCGCTTTCACTCATCGGCGTGATGCTCGCGCTGATGATCACCGGCGATACGATCAACATCATGAGTCTCATCGGAGTCATACTGCTGATGGGAATTGTGGCGAAGAACGCCATTCTGCTCATCGACTTTGCGAAATGGGCGCGCGAGAGGGACGGATTACCGCGACGTGAAGCGCTGATTCAGGCAGGTGCAATTCGATTGCGACCCATCCTGATGACGACCCTCGCGCTAATCGCGGGCATGATACCGGTCGCACTTGGCCGCGGTGAAGGCGCTCAGTTCCGCGCACCACTTGGCCGCGCGGTAATCGGCGGCGTCATAACATCGACGGTGCTGACGCTGGTTGTGATCCCGACGTTCTACGAGATCATGGACGAATGGCGCGAGTGGATTCTTGGAAAGTTCGGGCTCGCTCACAAGGGAACGGCCGAGCATCCGATTCCGCCGGCGGCTACGCCTGCTCCAGAGGGGGCGATGAGCTCCGCGCGGTCGTAATC
>DASROK010000103.1:0-2236 GCA_035646915.1 Gemmatimonadaceae bacterium | reverse complement strand
CCCGTGACTTGCGATCAGCTCCTTGTTCGCTGTGATGAACCGGCGCCCGCGCTCGAGTGATCCGCGCGCAATTTCGCCTGCCGCACCAGTTCCACCGATCGCCTCGACAACAACGTCAGTATCATGTCCGAGAAAATCGTTTCTGTCGCTGGTGAAAATCGAGCGAGGCAGTGAAAGTCCACGATCGCGCGCTATATCGCGCACGAGCACTCTCGAAAGCTCGAGTCTCACTCCGTATCGCGACTCGATCGTATCCGCCGATTCATCGAGAAGGCGCACCAGCGCGCCACCTACAACTCCACATCCTGCAAGACCAACACGTACTGTCGCCGCTCCCATTTCGCGGTCCCCCTCATGAATGGTTGATCCGCGAAATGCAGAACGCCCACGAAGGTATCCGCGGGCGTTCTACGCTTTTTAGCATTTATTTAACGTGGCTGCAATACGCGGCAAATGACCACAGGCGATTCGATTGTAAGTGCTAGTTAAAACCTCCTGGTGACAATTGTCAAGTTGACAGCTACGGCTGCGGGTTGAATATTCCGATATGCTGAAAATTCAACACATTATTCCCGCCGCTCTTCTGCTCGTGGTCAGTGCGTCGGTTCGGCCTGACCAGCGCCAGGTGAAGTTGGTAAACGGCAGGTGGTTCGATGGTACACGATTCGAGTCGCTTACGATGTACATGTCGGGCGAAAGATTCATCGCCAAACCTCGCATAGATCCTGACTCAGTGATCGACCTGCATGGCGGATTCGTCGTGCCGCCGTTTGCAGAAGCGCACAATCACAACTTCGACGCGAGCTCGCCCGAAACGGCAAAGGCAGTCGTCGATAAGTACATGGCTGACGGTGTGTTCTACGGACAGAATCCCGCCAACGTTCTGCGCGCGCGACAGGGTCTTCTCGGCTTCATCAATAACCCGAAAGGCATCGATGTGAAGTTTTCCAATGCCGCGCTGACGGGCCCCGGCGGGCATCCGCTTGGACTTTTCCTTCGCAATCTCAGTCGCGGCGGGATGCTGCCAACAGATACCAATACGACTGGCGGGTTCATCTGGATTATTCGCGATCAAACGGATCTCGCCGGCAAATGGCCGGCGATTCTCAACGGGAAGCCCGACTTCATCAAGGTGATACTCGCGTACTCAGACGAATACGAGCGTCGTCTCGCAGACTCGACGACATTCAACTGGCGCGGGATCGATCCGCGTCTTCTTCCGGAGATCGTGAGGCTCGCCCACGCATCGGACCTGAGGGTCATGGCGCATGTCGAGACTGCGGCGGATTTTCGCAACGCATTGAAAGCAGGAGTGGATCAGATCGGACACATCCCCGGTTTCCGTGGAAACGAAAAGGGAGAGATGCCGGACCTCATACCTTATACTCTGACGGATGCTGACGCGGACGAGGCCGCCCGGCGCGGCACATTCGTCGTCACGACTCTGGGAGGCATCGCAGGCGTCCCCGATTCAGCGCTTCGGCAAAAAGCGGATGCATTCTTCGCGGCAAATCTTCGCATGCTGAAGAAGCACAACGTCCGCGTGATTGTGGGAAGTGATTCGTATCGAACAACCTCTCTTCCCGAAGCTTTGTATCTCTCGACTTTGGGCGTCTACAGCAACGCGGAGCTTCTCGAGGTTTGGTCGGAGGCTACACCGCGAGCCATTTTTCCCGGGCGAAAGATCGGCAAGCTCGAGCCCGGTTACGAGGCGAGCTTTCTGGTGTTGAAGTCCGATCCTCTCGCCGACTTCTCCAACGTGAAGACGATAGTGATGAGAATGAAACAGGGCGCCTTCATCAGCGCCCCGTCTGCCTGATCTCGCTCAGGGCGCGAGCATCTGGGCTTTCAGCCTGCCCAGCCGCCGGCGGACAGATCCATCCATTACCGTGTCACCGATTTTTACGACAACGCCGCCAATGATTGCGGGGTTGACCGTCATGTGAGGTACGACAGTCTTGCCAATCACGCGCGAAAGCTGCTCGGCGATGATGTTTTCGTCTTTCATGTTCGATTCGCGCGCAACCGTTACGTTCGCGTGAACACGTCCCTCATAGATGTCGAGAAGTTTGTCGTACTCGGTCGAAATTTCAGGTATCAGCAGCTGACGGCGCTTGCGCACCAGTGTCTGAAGAAATCTCAGAAAGTGACGCGGAACACGATCGCCGAGCGCCTGGAAGAACACTTCGTTTTTCTGCGCTTCGCTGATCTTCGGCGACTCGAGGAAGTGCTGAAG
>DASROK010000102.1:0-38268 GCA_035646915.1 Gemmatimonadaceae bacterium | reverse complement strand
CGCGCATCGCCATCTTTTCAAAGGAGAACAGCAGATTCGTTCGAGACTCGATAGTTACTGCACGACGCGCTGCTTCGGCGTGATCGCCCGATCTTATCAATGACTGCAGCTCGCGGGGGCCGAGCATTTCGGTCCATCGCTCGTGGGCTTCCTCTTTGTAGTCGCGTTCCCAGTCGATGTAGGTCTCGTCCTTGAACCCGTCGGGGAAGAACTTCAGGAACTTGCGGCGGCAGCGTTCGGGGCCTGATGAGGGTTTTGGCATACGCTGGAGGAGGGCAAGACTTGCGCTTGTAACCCTCATCATGCGTGGATAACTTCTCTTGCCCCGGCGCCGTGGCCAAGTGGTAAGGCGGCAGACTGCAAATCTGCTATTCGTCGGTTCGATTCCGACCGGCGCCTCTCAACAGCTAGTCCTACTTTTGTGCTACTTCGGGGCGATGAGGATGTTCTCGCTGAAAAGCCCCGGTGAGTGGAGAGAGATGAGTTTTCAGAAATCAGAACTCTGTACTGAGTTCGACCTGTGCCTCAGTACTCGGTTCTGGAAACTCATCTCTCTCCACTCACCGGGGCTTTTTCTACTTTATGAAACCTTGATTTGCTCGATCATCCCGTGTGTGTAGTGCGGCTTCCCGTCCTTCGCATCTTCCAGGAAGCAGATGATCGCGTAATCACCTGAAGTGAGATCGACGGTGTAGTAAGCAGCATCACCCGCTGACATTGCTGCAACTCCGCCAATTGGCCGGCCCGGGGGAGGTCCTTCCATTCCCGTCTCGACGTACTTGGTAACGTCCTTGGCGGACTTACCGGGTGCGAGCTTGAAGAACGTGAATTCGTGAGGCTGGCCCGGTGCGGTGACGATCTTGATCGTATGCTTGCCGGCGGTGAGAGGCGTCGAGAAGTCGAACTGATAATCCTTGAGTGTGACAGTCACATCAGCATTCGGCTCTGTTGCGTTTGCAGTCGCATTCGGAGTGACCGTGAGCGCCTTGACCATTCCATGGGCTGCATGAGGAACACCTTTCGCGTCCGGGATGAAGCAGACGACTGCATAGTTGCCCGGCTGCATGACCATTGTCAGCTCGTCGCTGCCGCCCGGCGCAACTGCGTTTGGTCCGCCCGCCGGAATCACCCAGCCAGCAGGAGGCGTTCCGGGCTTCATGTTCTTGATGCCGTTAGCGAGATCAGCAGCGGTCTTTCCTGAATCGAGCTTGATCAGTGTCGCGTGATGGACCTCCTTTCCGGCGTCGCTCAGCTTGAATGTCGTGAGGCCCGCCGGAATCGAATCGGGCATCTCGAACTTGTATTCCGATGCGGTAATGGCGACCACATTAGGTGCGGCGGGTGTAGCCGGCACCGCTGTAGTTGCGGCCGCGCTCGTGTCTGCTGTATTGGTTGCTTCCTTAACCGAACACGCTGTGATGCTGAACACTGCGGCGATGGGCAGCAGGTGGATCCTTCGAACCATTTTCTCTCCTGTTGGGTGACTATAGGGCGCAAGAAAATTCTGTCGGACGGGACACGGCGCGTCAAGGCGCGTAACTTTGCGTCCACATGAATTTCAGTATCCGGGTGGAAATGACTCTCAGGTATCTCTCCACGCTTGCCCTTATTCTCGGTGCTTCCAGTGCAATGGCTCAGGAAGAACCCCCTCCTGTATCGCGCGAATTTCGAGGAGTCTGGGTTGCAACTGTCGCGAACATCGACTGGCCATCGAAGCCTGGATTGAATGCTTGGCAGCAGCAGGCGGAGATGATTGCGATTCTGAACAAGGCAGTCGAGCTGC
Organism: Gemmatimonadaceae bacterium; assembly: GCA_035646915.1. Taxonomy (GTDB): domain Bacteria; phylum Gemmatimonadota; class Gemmatimonadetes; order Gemmatimonadales; family Gemmatimonadaceae; genus UBA4720. Next base: position 36,485 of record DASROK010000102.1, on the reverse strand, counting down.
ACCTGAATGCGATCGTGCTTCAGGTTCGACCGGCCACGGATGCGATGTACGCGTCATCACTGGAACCGTGGTCCGAGTTTCTCACTGCACAAATGGGCCGGCCGCCCGAGCCTGCTTACGATCCGCTCGAATTCGCTGTCGACGAAGCACACAAGCGGGGGCTCGAGCTGCATGCGTGGTTCAATCCGTATCGCGCGCATCATCCCGCAGCGAAGTCGGAGATATCAACGAATCATGTGAGCGTTGCACGGCCGGATATGGTGAGGAAGTACGGACACTATCTCTGGCTCGATCCGGGCGACACAGCAGTGCGGCGACATTCGATCAAAGTCATCACTGATGTCGTGAAGCGATACGACATCGACGGAGTACACATCGATGACTATTTCTATCCGTACAAGGAGCGCGACTCGGCTACAAAGGAGATCATCGATTTTCCCGACAGCGTTACGTGGAAGCGATACCAGTCCGGTGGCGGAACGATGTCGAGAGACGACTGGCGCCGAAACAACGTCGATACGTTCGTGCGCGATCTCTATCGCGAGATCAAAGCGACAAAGCGTTGGGTGAAATTCGGGGTGAGCCCGTTCGGAATCTGGCGGCCGGGATTTCCGTCACAGGTGAAAGGGTTCGATGCGTATGACGAACTGTATGCGGACTCGAAGAAATGGTTGAATGAAGGATGGCTGGATTACTTCACGCCGCAGCTTTACTGGGAAATTGCAAAGGAAGGGCAAAGCTATCCTGTGCTTCTCAGATGGTGGATCTCTGAGAACACCAAAGGCCGCAATATCTGGCCGGGCAATTTCACAAGTCGCGTCGGCTCTACCGGAGACAATTCATGGAAGCCGCAGGAGATTCTCGATCAGATCTCCAGCACGCGATTGACTGAAGGTGCCGGCGGCAATGTGCATTTCAGCGCGAAAGTGTTCATGCAGGATCGCGACAGTCTCAACGAGAAGTTGATTGGCGGGCCGTATGCCGGTGCTGCGCTCATTCCTGCATCGCCGTGGCTCGACAGTATCGCTCCTGCAAGACCTCTCGCATGGCTTGCGCGTGATTCTGCAACGCGCGCGATCACTTTGACGATTGAGCCATCGTCCACAGAGAAAGCGTGGCTGTGGGTTGTGCGGTATCGATATGGACCTGACTGGTCGACCTTGATTCTTCCGGGAATTCAGTCGACGCACATGTTCGACGGCGGAGCGAGCTCAAACGCTCCTGATCAGGTGGTCGTATCGCAGGTCGATCGCACAGGAAATGAAAGTAACTTCACGACGGCGACACTGGAGCGTCCAAAACCGAAGCCCGTCGCGACACCAAAACCCAAGGCGCCTCCCCCGAAGCGGAAGAGGCGCTGAGACTCAAACAGGCTTATCGGTTTTCTCGAGTGACGCTGAGTTGATGCAGTAGCGAAGCCCAGTTGGGGCGGGACCATCATCGAACACGTGCCCGAGGTGGCAGTCGCAGCGGCTGCAATGAACTTCAGTCCGTTTCATGAAGAAGCTCGAGTCTGTCTCGGTCTCCACACTTTCGTCAGTCGCCGGCCTCGTGAAGCTCGGCCAACCAGTTCCTGACTCAAACTTGTCATCCGAGTCGAACAGCGTGTTACCGCAGCACACGCAACGGTACATCCCAGGATCCTTCGATTGCGCATACTTACCGGTGAAAGCGGGCTCAGTGCCCTTCTGCCGGGTAATACGGTACTGCTCGGGAGTGAGCTGAGAGCGCCACTCCTCTTCTGATTTGCGGATCTTGTCTGTCATTTCTATCGTAGTGAAAGTTGTGACTGCATTCATTATACGTCGCCTGGGCGACATCAGATTGCAAGCACTCGCAGTGCTCTGCCTCGCCGCATGCGGTCCGGCAAAGCCTGTGCTCATCTACCTTCCACCGAGCATTTCGCTCGACTCCACTGGATCGGTGAGGAAGACGGCTGCGGTCAACAGCGGGAGTCACAATTTCTGGGAGGCGATGGCAAGCCTCGACACGGGATTCATATCGAGACAACCCGTAACCGAAATCGAACGCGAATTCGCAAAAGCGCTCGGCATGGTGATGTCGGGTAAATACGATGATGCCGCACTCGCGCTCGATGCGATTCGCGCAGACACAACGGACCGCACTCTCCTGACGGCATCGCGCATACTGCTGAGTGCGATGCTGCAGTATCAGGACAAATGGGCTCTCCTTGCGGAGCTCGACAGCATGGGGAAGAGAAACACGGGCATCGACGGGAATCCAGACAAGGCGGGAGTGGAAACGTGGGCGAACGCATTCCGCAAAGTTCCTGCACGAAAAATTGTTTTCCCTTCACGTCCGGTTGTCGTTCCGCTCATTCTGTCGGCGGCAGGAACGCCGATGATCGAAATTACGATCGAAGGAAAGACGCACGCATTCTGGCTCGACACTGGCGCAAGCATGTCGATAGTCTCCTCGGCACTTGCAGCGGAGCTCGGCATCAAGCCACTCGCGCCTGATACGCTCGAGGTCGCGACAACGACTGGAAGAGTGCCCGCACAGGCGGGAGCGATCTCGCACCTCGCGCTCGGCGGAATTGACATCAGGAACACCACCGCTCTCATCGTCGACAGCGACAGAATGCAGGTACAAATCGGCGGGGAAGCCGGGCTGCCCGCGATCGTTCAGATCGATGGAGTGATCGGGTTCGACATCATCAGCCGCATGGACCTAAGAATCGATTACGTGAACCACCGCGTTACGATGATAAAGCCGGTGGAGAATGCAAAGCTTCCGCGCACCGGTCGCAATCTTTTCTGGGTCGGCACCCCCGTAGTTCGATTGGTAACGTCGAAGGGAATTCCCCTGCATTTCAACCTCGATACGGGCGCGCAGGAGACATACTCGACGGACGGTCTTCTAATGAAGACGAAAGCGAGAACGTTCATGGGCGAGAGGAGATTGATCGGCGGGCTGGCGGGATTCACCGTAGTTCATGGCCGGTTTGTCGATGAGTTTCGTGCGACCATGGGTGGCCAGCCTATTCTATTGAGGAAGCTCATGGTATTCGCGCCGGCGTTCTCGTCGTTCGTGAGCCTCGACGGGATTCTTGGCAGCGATGTTGGAAAGACCGGACTCGTCCGGATCGATGCGACGAACGGCATATTCCTCCTGGAGCCACCAGAAGGACGGCGAGGGGTTAGATTATAACCTAACATATAGAGAACCAGAAAACCGATACCGGGTGCCGGATAAAACCAGAACTACAGTCGAGGTCACTCCCCGATTCGAGATATTCTACGCTCTCCAGGAGCTGGAGCGCGGGGCGGGGGAAAAGCTCGCCAGCTGGCGGCGCGAAATGGAGCGGAGACTTCCGGCGCGAGCGCGGACTGAAATCGCACGTGTTGCACCCTGCCCAATCATGTGGCCGCTGCTCGCTGACTCTCTCCGCGACGAGCCTGCGCGAATCTCGTTTACGCAGATCGTATCCGCACTGAGGGCGATGGATCGCGCCCAGTTTCAGCGCAATGTGCTCACCGGAGTGTTCAAGACCGACGGGGCTGTCGACGGATTGATGTCGGGCCGGGTTTCTCTCAAGCGAACTATCGCGCGAGAAGCGGAAGCACGACAGAAGCTCTTCGTTCTTCTCGGACTCTCCCCGTTCGATGCCGAAAGTTCAAGCACTCATGCATTCGAGCGGATAATCTCACAGCCGGATACGTACCGCGACGAAGTTGCAAACGCGATCGAGATGTTCTGGCAGATCGGATTCCACGAAACGTGGACCAGACTCGAGCCGCAAATGCATTCATCAGCACGCGCGATGAAGACGGCGATCACAAGGCGCGGATTCGAGGCGTTTGCCCTCGAGCATCAGCTTCCTGTCAAAGTCACGCCAACGACACTTGGCATTCATGTAATTCCGTCCGCGTTCAACATCTCGAAGCTCTGGGCATCGTACACCGATTCACACGAGCGATCGCGATTGTTCGTTCCGGTGGTCGATCACACACTGGTGGTGGAAAGCCCTCTCATCCGGGCGCGCGAACGTCAGAAGAAGCGCGAGGAAGAACGCAGCGAGTCGATCAGTGATCCTTCGCTTGTATTCAAGGCGCTTGGGGATACAACCAGATATGCGATTGCAACGACTCTTGCGCGAACGCCAATGACGTCTGTAGAGCTGTCGCGTGTCTTCAAGGTTTCGAAGCCGACGATCACGCATCATGTGCAGCATCTTCGTGCAGCAGATCTCCTGATCGAACGGCCCGGAGAAAATGGAACGAGACTGTCGTTAAAGAGACGCACACTGGAGCATGCGTCGGCAGCAGCAGCTGCGGCTATGTTCTCAGAGAAAGGACCTGATCACGTCATTCAGCGCAGCCGCAAATCCAACCGGAGACAGAAATGAGCTCGGCGTTCAGAGATCGAATACTCGAGGGGAAAGTTGCCGTGCTCACTGGCGGAGGAAGCGGAATCAATCTCGCAATTGCGGAAAGATTCGCCGAGCATGGTGCGAGCGTCGGGCTGATTGGACGAACTCAGGAGAAGCTGGATAACGCTGCGAAGGGAATTGAAGGCAAAGGCGGCAAGGCAAAGGGGTTCGCTGCAGACGTGCGCGATTACGAAGCGCTGTCGAATGCGATTCGGGGAATCCGCGAAGCATTTGGCGAGATCGACATAGTCGTCTGCGGAGCAGCAGGAAATTTCCCCGCACCCGCGCTGGGAATGTCGGCCAACGGATTCAAAGCCGTTATCGACATCGACCTGCTCGGCACATTCAACACATGCCGTGCAGCGTACGAACATCTCAAAAGACCGGGCGCGTCGATCATCAACATCTCGGCAGTTCAGGCTTTCGTTCCCATGGCAATGCAGGTGCACGTATGCGCTGCGAAAGCCGGTGTCGACATGATCACCCGAACGCTTGCCCTTGAATGGGGGCCGACGGGCGTGCGAGTGAACTCAATCGCACCCGGTGCGGTTGATGATACCGAAGGCATGAAGCGCCTCGCGCCGACCCCTCAGATTCGCGAGATGTACACGAACATGATCCCACTGCGTCGATTTGCAACGAAATCCGAGCTCGCAGATCTAGCTCTGTTCCTGTGTTCGGATGCTGCACAGTACATCAACGGAACTGTGATGGTGTGCGATGGCGGACAATCACTGGGGCAGCAGGCCGGACCGAAAATGCAGTAATACAGAGAAAACAATAAACGTAAAGGCCAGACCTCTGTTGACAGATTTGAGATTAGAAGATCTCAGATGAACGCATTTATCTGAAATCTTCCGATCTCAAATCTGTCAACAGAGGTCTGGCCTTTACGTTTATTGTTTTCCCGTAGCCCTAAAGCTCGTCGATAGACTTAGGCCAATTCTGCTTCAGTAGACGAGACATAGCACGATCAGCGAGAAGCCTTCCTTCAGTCTGACATCGTGCGCAGTAATTGGTCTCGTTACTTGCATACCTGATGCGCTGGACGGGCGTACCGCAGACAGGGCAAGGTTTGCCATAACGTCCATGCACGGCCATCTCGTCATGAAACGCCGTAACCTTCGCAGGGAATTCGCCGCCGGCTTCCTTGCGTAAACGATCTGTCCATTCGGTCAACACTTCACGCGTGGCGTGGTATAGCCGCGAGATCTCTTCGGGCGTCAAACGTGATGTGAGCTTGATCGGAGAAACGCGCGCACGATGAAAGATCTCGTCTGAATACGCGTTGCCGATTCCGCTGAACAGAGTTGGATCGGTGAACGATCGCTTGAGCGTGTGATTCTCTTTCATGAGCTGCTCAGCAAATGCTTTCTCGTCGACCTCGAGCGGCTCGACACCACCGCGATCTATGTCTGCTAAAGCCTGTTCACCGCGAACGACGGTGATCGACGCGCGGCGCTGTGTACCTGCTTCAGTAAGAATCAATGAACCGTTCTCGAAGTCGAATGCAGCAAGGCCGAGTCGGCCGGGAAGTTTTGCACCAGGCTTGAGCCAGCGGAAACGTCCAGCGATCATGAGATGAATCACTATCCACAGATCATCATCGAGGCCAATTGCGATTCGCTTTCCAATGCGCCTTACATCGCGAACGGTTTTGCCTTCAACGTTACGAACTGGCGGATCGACTGACCTGACGACGAACGGGCTCGCAATGCGCGCCCGTTCGATAACTCTGCCTTTCGTCTTCGCCGCAATGAGCTCGACGTAGACCGTTACGTCAGGAAGCTCCGGCACCTAATGCTTCTGATCCATCGCTGCAAAGAGATACGTCAGGTTCGCGGTTCCATCCATGATCGGCTCGTTGGTGGAATAGTCGCCGACATCGTCATGGTACACGATGAACCCCGTGTTGAACTGCTCATACTCGTCGGGGTTGTGCAGCGAGATTCCCTTAAGATTCTGATAGATCGAGCGGTACACCGGACCGTCGAGCATTCCGCCAGTGAGCTGATATCCCATCTTGCTGGTGATAACGGCATGCGGATCACGCGCAAAGTTTCCGTTGCCGGGAAGTCCGATGATCATCGACACTCCCCACGGATTTGCGCCAAGAAGCCAGTCGAGTGCGGCGGCTTCGTATTCACGGAAGCGATTGTCGCCCGTCATTTTTCGATACAGGTAAGCCTGTGTCGCGTAGCTCGCCGTCAGGTTGCTCGAGCACCAGATGAATGGAATTCCCATGCGGAATCCATTGTTCGCCCGCGCAACAACCGCCTCGAGCCCTCTTCTATAGTAGCGCGCCATCTGCGCCTTCTCGGCGGCAGTTCCATTGCGCCACACCTCGTAGTGTCCGTTGTTGTGCCACGGATACCACTGATAGTGATTCGCCGTGTCCTTTCCCATCCATGGAGTGACCGGCTCATTGCGCGCATGCATGAGTGCGTCGCCGAGGAAGTGCTGCTGTCCAGTTGCATCGACGAGTGAAGCTGCGCCGAGCTCCATGTCGTCGTGCCAGTTGTCTTCTTCATAGAAGTAGGGAGACACTCCGGGAGCCGTCTGGCACACACCCGGATGCTGACGACCAAGGCGGTATGCCGCGAGTGCACGATCGCGAAGAGTCTTCGCAAATGCCGGATCGGATTTCCTGAAGACTACAGCGGCAATTCCAAACGCAGATGCATACTTGCCCGCCGTGGAGGCATATCCTGTTGAACGGTTCTTGTTCTTGAACAAGCCCTGCGGCTTTCCAGTGCACGGATATACAGGCCGATCCTTTCCTTTGCCCCAGCCGTAATCCGACGAATCTCTCCACGGAAAATCGAAGTACATGTGATCTCGATCATCAGCAAGCTGGTTGAACATGTCTTCGCCGCCAGGATACATGCGAAGCAGCCAGTCGAGTCCGTGCTTCGCTTCATCGAGGATATCGGGAACACCATTGGCGCCGGCCAGTCCGCGCGCATCGAATCTGTCACCGAACGCTTTGGGGTTATCGCGGTACGCCATCAGCATCACGTATGTGGCGTTCGCCGACGTCGTCACATACTGCAGATAATCCGAAGCATCAGCCCAGCCGCCCGACACGTTGATGAACTCGTTGTTTCTCGTTGGATGATCGACAATCCGTCCGTCGTACTTGTGAATCGAATCCTTGACGATGGTGTTGAATCCCGATCGCTGCTGCCGCATGTATGCGAGAAGAGTGTCAGCAGTTCCATCGTACGCGTTCGGCGAAATGACGATCGGAGCCGAAGCGCCACCGGCGACAACGGAGTATCGTCCGGGTTTTCTCAAGCTGGAGAAGTCGAGGCGATGCGTCGATACACAGGAAGCAAATGATCCTGACGAAACAGCTTTCCGAGGACCGAAGACAACCTTTCCATTGACGTCCTGCACGGTGAACGTCGCTATCGACGTCGAGTCGAGCGAGCATGCGACCGCCGTCTTAGGCGATTGCGGCAGATACCCAAGCTGGTTGACTCGAATGAAAGTGTGTTGAGCAGCCGCTGAGACGGGAATGGCGCCCGCAATCGCGAGCGCCATCGAGATCCATGAAAAAAGGCGCATTACTGCACCAGTGCTTTTACTTGAGCGTAGATCGCTGCGTCCTGATAAAGATCAGAATGACGCAGGCATGCTGTCTGTGTATTCGTGGCACCCTTGAGCAGCGTGCTGCTCTGAGGGTTGATGACTTCATCGCATGGCGACCACCACGTCGCGTAGCTGATCACACGGCCCGGAGTCTCATCCTTCCTGTTGAGGTTGTTGAGGAAGCTCGAGTTCGGCCGCATCTCCAAACACGATGTCTGCAGGCAGAAGATCGCCGTGTTCGTTCCATGATTCGGTCCGCCGAGAGATACAAAGGCATCAACCTTCGATCCACCCGTCAGATTCTTGATGTAATACCTGGATGAAAGGGCGCCCATCGAATGGCTGATGATGTTGACCCTGGACGCACCGGTTGCAGCAAGAATCGAGTCGACTTTTGCGCTCAGCTGCTGCGCCGTGACTGCATTTGATTGCGCCGTGTTGTAGCTCCAGCTGTAAAGCTCGGTGGGCGCCCACCCGTCAGTCTCAAAACGTCCGATCATCGTCGACCAGATAGCTCCAGATGAATTCCATCCGTGAACAAATAGAATTGGACTGCGTGTCTCGACGGTGAGTGCTAAGCGCGGACTCGGACCGGTTAGACTGTCGTTGGAGCAGGCGGCAATGATGACGAGCGATGCGACGAGAACGACTCGATTCGCGATTCGGAGAGGGCGAAGCATGCTGCGAAACTCGGCTGGAAAGGGGACTTAGACATATGAATTCGGAACGGGCTGGTCAATAGCCGAGTATTTCGTCCGCCAGATCTCCAGCTTATCGAGGACATCGTCCACGCCTATGAGAGACATGCGTCCCCACCGTCTTTTGCTCGATACCGGTGAGATCTCTCCCTCTTCATGGTATCTGTCGACAATCAGATCCTGCGAACCCCGATACGGCCCGGTTCGTCGCGGATCTGCATTCGCCATCAGGCTGATCACAGGCCGGCCGAGTGCATTCGATATGTGAAGGGGCGCGCTGTCCAGCGCGATCACAAGCGCTGATCCATCGAGTATCGAGACAAGCCGCCTGACTCCGCTGCCGAGTGCTGACTGTGGCTTGTGTCGCACCGATGAAGTGATTGCATCGGCAATACTCAGCTCGCGCTCGGATCGGCCGCCCACCAGAACAGATTCGATTCCATATCGATCCCACAACGCATCGATGACCTGCGCCCAGCGTTCCGGAATCCAGTCACGATCTGCATTGGTCGTCGCGATGTTGATCGATGCAACCGGACGGTCGAATGCGGAAAAAAATTCGCGCTGCCACGCCTGCTCATCTTCCCGCGGGCCGAGATTCCACGCAATCGGCTCTGGCTCGACGTCCAGGAAACGGAGAAACTCGAAATACTGATCGGCAACATGCTGCGGCGCGTGCGGTGGGATTCGCGTATTAGTGAAGATCCAGTTTGCATCCTTTGCACGCGCGCGATCGAATCCAAGCTTGGTACGTGCATTGAGTAATGCCGTAACGATTCCCGCCTTGAGCGCCACCTGAAAATCGAGCAGCAGATCGAATTTTCGATTGCGCAAAGCTCTCGCTACCTCGATGTACGCGTGCCAGCCATGATCCGGGTTGAACTCGACGATCTCGTCGATAAGCGGATGCCCACGCACAAGCATCGCAGGAACCGGCTTTAAAACCCATGTGATGTGACACGTCGGAGCATGACGCTTGAGTGCATGCAGCACGGGCAGCACATGAACTACGTCGCCGATTGCGCTCATCATGACGATTACAATGCGTGCGTCCTCGAGATCAACTTTCATGTATGAAGACGTTTCACTCAGGGCAGTGAGTCGAGCACGCGACGCTTGCCGAATGCGTCGATGTTGAAAGTGATCGCTCGCTGCTTGCCGGCGACAGCGCCGCGAACGGTTGACAGCGCATCGTAATAGTCGAGATAACGGAAAGTCGATATTCCGCCGCGAATGAATTCGTACTTCGTCACGGCATTACGCCACTGTGTCATCTCATTGGAGACGTCGACGAACAGATAAGGCTGGTAATCCTCCATGTCCTCCCAATTCTCGGCATACCATATTCCACGAATTCCGCGATGCGCAGGCGTTCCGGTCACGACGCCATCGAGTGATGCGAGAAGTACCGCATCCTGTACTATTGCACTGGTGCGCGCATGATCCTTATGAATGCTTTTCTGCCAGTGGGTAAAGACGTAAGTGGGCTTTACCTGGCGGATAACGTTCGCAACGTACAATCGCACAGCTTCGTCATCGGGAAGCTCGCCGTCCTTGTACGGAGCAAAGATGGATTCAGCTCCGATCACTGAATCCGCGGCGAGAGCTTCACGACGCTTCTGCGCTCCGTACGCCGAGGGTGACATCTTTGGATTGCCGCCTTCTCCCAGGGTCATGTGAAGAATGACCACCCTGTCGCCGGCTTTATGCTGCTTGATGAGAAGAGCTCCGGTTGTGAGCTCCATGTCTCCGGCGTGTGCTCCAACAGCGAGAATCACCCTTGGAGCTGTCTGGGCAGGGGTTAACTCTGGCACAGCGGCGCAGAGAATGCCTAGAAAAACTGGCAGTAGTCTCATGTGGTGAAGCTAAGTCTCGCTAGTTATGAAAACCAGAAAGACGGTACCAGGTACCGGAGAAACCAGAAACGCGGCCGCGATCCTAACCGGGATAAGTAGATTGCATCAGACGCGCGGAATACACCGCGTCGATTCGCCAACTACTCCATGCAATACACACCACTCGGCCACAGCGGCCTCATCGTCTCCCGGATCTGTCTTGGCTGCATGAGTTACGGAACCTCGAAGTGGAGGCCGTGGGTTCTCGATGAAGCGGAAGCAAAGCCTTTCTATAGAAGAGCGCTCGATCTCGGGATCAACTTCTTCGATACGGCCGACATGTACTCGATGGGCGCGAGCGAGGAGGTGACCGGCCGCGCACTTCGCGAGATGGCAAAAATGGAAGAGATAGTCCTTGCGACCAAGGTGCATTTCCCAATGGGTGAAAGCCCGAACATGGGCGGCTTGTCGCGCAAGCACATCGTGCAGGGATGCGAAGCCAGCCTGAAACGACTTGGCGTCGAGACAATCGATCTCTATCAGATCCATCGATTCAAGAGCAATGTGCCGATCGAAGAAACTTTAGCTGCGCTGGATCATCTCGTTCATCAGGGAAAGGTTCGCTATATCGGGGCCAGCTCCGGGTATGCGTGGCAAATGGCGAAGGCTCTCTCGGCGTCCGAGCGAAATGGGTGGGCGAAATTCATCTCCATGCAGAACCACTACAACCTCGTGTATCGCGAAGAAGAGCGAGAGATGATTCCGCTTTGTCTCGAGGAAGGAGTGGGACTCATTCCGTGGTCTCCGCTTGCACGTGGACGTCTTGCTCGTACTACTCCTTCGCCGAGTGAGGGGACAACTCGCGCGTCGAACGATCAGTATGCGGTGGATCTTTATGATTCACCTTCTGATCTGGAAGTGATTGCTGCCGTGCGAAAAGTTGCGGAAGAGTGTGGCGTGAAACCGGCAGAAGTTGCGCTGGCGTGGCTGTTGTCGAGACCTGGTGTTGCCGCTCCGATAATTGGCGCAACGAAAATCGATCATCTCGAGACTGCGGTGAAATCGCTCGAGCTGAGTCTCACGTCCGGGCAAATGCAGCAGATCGAGTCGCCCTATCGTCCGCACTCTGTAAAAGGTCATTGATGCTGCGTCGCTGGATTGGTTGTGGTGCACTCGTCGTGTTGTCAGCGTGTGCAGCCGGTCGCCTGTCGCCAGACGCCTGTGCGCCGGTTCGAGTAATGACCTGGAACATTGCTGCGGGACATGGCGACCTCGGCAAGGTTGCAAAAACAATTCGCGAGTTGAACCCGGACGTTGTAGCGCTTCAGGAAGTCGACGTGCGATGGTCGGAGCGAAGCGCATTCGTCGATCAGGCTGATTCGCTCCGAAAGTCTCTGAAGATGAATGTGCGATTCGCCCCGATATATGATTTTCGGCCAAGGCAGTTTGGCGTCGCAATTTTGAGCCGATATCCGATCGTCAGCTGGAAAAATCATGAGATCACGCGACTCTCGACTCAGCAGCCAAATGCGGCTCCCGCCAAAGCTCCCGGATTTCTCGAGACGGTTCTCGACATTCCCGGTGAAAGAGTTCGAGTGTTCAGCACACATCTCGACTACAGGTCCGATCCATCGGTCAGAATGAGACAGGTGGCTGAGATGATGGACATAATCAGCCGTTCCGGTATGCCGACTATTCTCGCAGGCGATTTGAATGCAACTCCGTCGGCGGTGGAGCTGCGACCACTGATGGCAATGTTCCAGATATCCGCGAGCGAGATGACTTATCCTGCCGATATACCGACCAAGCAAATTGACTACGTGCTCACGTCCAGCGCATTCTCGATTAACGATTCACGCGTCTATTCAACGGATGCTTCGGATCACCGTCCGGTAGTGACGACGATAAGTCCCTGCCGCGTAAGATTCGCAAAATGAAAGATCGAATTAATCGTCGCGATTTCGTAATCGGCGCGGCAGCACTTGCTGGCGGTGTTGCACTTGGATGCCGGGACACGAACGACCCCGATCCAGATCCGGAAACTCCATCGCTCGATCACATCATCATTGTCACGATGGAGAACCGGTCGTTCGATCAAATGCTTGGCTGGGTTCCGGGTGCTGACGGGAAGCAAGCGGGACTCTCGTACACTGACAACGATGGTGTCGCCCATTCAACACATCATCTGACCATCACTCAAAGCTGCGGCCTGGCCGATCCGAGTCATTCATTCCAGGGTGGAAGGCTCGAGTACAATGATGGTGGATGTGATGGCTGGCTCCGCACACCGCCAAATGATTTATACGCAATTGGATACTATTTAGGTGCCGACCTCCCGTTCCTCGGCAAAGCGGCAACGGAGTGGCTCGTGCTGGATCGGTATTTCTGTCCGCTCATGGCGCCGACATATCCGAACCGCGTCCTCGCTCTCGCCGGAGAGACGGATCGGCTCGATAACGACCTCACTCCTTCACTTCTTCCCACTATCTGGGACAGGCTCTCTGCCGCCGGACTCACTGGGAAGAACTATGGCGCGACGTTTACGGGCTCCGTTCTTTGGGGCAATCGCTACAGCGCACTGATACGCCCAATCGGGGAGTTCCACAGTGATGCGGCTGCGGGAAAGCTTCCGAACGTGTCTTTTGTGGATCCGGATCTCTCAAACGACATGAGCGACAGTTATCACCCGCCAGGCGATATCAGGAATGGGGAAGCATTTCTCGCGCGCGTCTACAAGTCGGTGACAACCAGTCCGCTCTGGAAAAAATCTCTGCTGGTCATCACGTTCGACGAGTGGGGCGGGTTCTACGATCACGTGCCGCCGCCGGTTGCGCAGATTTCGCAGGCCGAGCAGGACCTTGGCAATGATGGATTGCGCGGGTTCAGGGTTCCGACGATTCTCGTCTCGCCGTTCGTGAAGCGGAAATCCGTTTCATCACGAGTGTACGATCATGCTTCTGTTCTTCGAATGATCGAATCGCGATGGAATCTTCAGCCGTTGTCGGTGCGAGATGCTCAGGCGAATAATCTGATGGATGAGATCGACCTGACTCTTCCCATGTCGGCCGCTCCGGTCATTGACTACAATGAAGGTCCGTTTTCAGTGCCGTGCTAACCTTCTTCAGCCGGTTATGTTAACGCGATGATACTGGTGGTCGGCGCAACAGGAAATCTTGGGCGCAAAGTCGTACGGAGCCTTCGCGCTTCTGGTGAGGAAGTGCGCGCAATGACGCGCGTCATCTCGAAAGCCGACGAGCTCAAGGCACTTGGTGCGCAACCTGTTCGTGGAGACCTGACTGATCCGGAGTCACTCGACTTCGCGCTTCGCGGCGCGCGTGCCGTAGTGCTCGCGGCGCATTCGCTTCTGGGACGAGGAGCGGAGTCGAGTGAAGCCGTTGACGATGAAGGCCACCGGGCACTGATCGAGAGAGCGAAAAGCGCCGGCGTCGGGCATATCATCTACACATCAGTGCTGGGCGCATCACCAGATCATCCGCTCGACTTCTGGCGCATCAAGGCGCGTGTCGAGCAGCATGTTCGAGAAAGCGGGATCGACTACACGATCATCCGGCCCACTTCGTTCATGGAGATTCACGCGTACATGCTGATCGGAAAGGCAGTAATCGAGGGCAAGCGCGTGATGCTCACGGGAAAGGGGTCCAACCCGCGGAACTTCGTGGCTGCGGAAGACGTCGCCAAGGTCGTAGCGGGAGCGCTCCGGATTCCGTCATTGCGCGGAGACACCATTGAAGTTGGCGGCCCGGAGAACCTTACCGGCCACCAGGTGGTAGAAATCTTCGAGAAGGTCAGCGGGCGAAAGGCACGAGTTAGGCACATCCCGGTTGCGGTGATCCGGAGTATGGCACGAGTGATGAAGCCTGTGCATCCTGGAGTCGGCCGGATCATGAAGCTCTCGGCATGGAGCGAGACCACCGATCAGACTTTTGATCCGTCAGTGCTGAGGACAAAAGTGCCGATCACGCTGACTTCACTGGAGCAGTGGGCAAGGAACCGGATTCGCGAGGCGTAACGCGATGCAGAAATACGTAGCATTCATGACTGGAATTCCGCTTCGAGGCGGGCCCGATAACGAAAAAATGCGGCGCCTTTACACACGCCTGGGGTTTTCCGGCGTTCAGGCCTACCGCTCACCAGACAATGTTCTGTTCGAGACCGCGCCAGTCGGCGTGATTGGTCCGCTCGAGGCCCAGATATCACGTCACCTCAGACGATCGCTCGGCAACGAAGACATCTGGACCTTCATCAGGACTCCAGAGGAGATCAGTCACATTGTTCGCGATGTTCCGTTTTCGTCCGAAGTGCTCTCGAAAAAAGAAAATCATCTCTTCATCGTACTGCTGACCGACGAGCTCGACACCCGCACGAAAAGAGAGCTTCGAATCAGGCGCAGCTACAACGATGAGTTCGTGCCGGCAGAGAGACACATCTACTGGCTGAGGCACGTGACGGATGATTCTGTTGCGCCGCAGCCTCTTTCAGAGATTGTCGAGACTCACGCGACTGTGCGGAGTCTCAACACGCTACTGGGTCTGCACAATCTCATCAGTAATCCGGTAGGCTCCGTCAAGCCACGCGATGATCTCACGCGCCCCGGCGTGATCGACGCCTGAGTAACGCTCGCGAAGAGCTTTCTCCTTTTCGCCAAGGCGGTCCAGCCCGATATCCTGAAGCGTGAGGAGATCTTCGCGGATCATTCCGCCGAGATCTTTCCCCAGCACCTCGATGCACGCACGCTGGAATGATTCGCCGTATTGGTATTTTTCGCCCTGGCTGTAGCTGTCGGAAAGTGTAATAGCCGGTATTCGATTCAGTGATGGCTGCAGAGCCGGGTTAATTGCATGCGCTGCAACAAGCCCGGCATTCGAGGACGGTCTGCCGGTGAAGCCACGAATGTGCAGATACTGCGACATTCGCTGGCCGTCGTTGACTGGATAGTTGTCCCAGAGAAATGGCTTTCGACCCAGATGTTCGGCGACTCTCTCGAGATGACCGCGCGAAAATTCGCGTGAAATCACTTCTTCGCCTGTCCAGAAGATCTCGATGCTGTCGTCGAGCCCTTTGCCTAAATCTTTTTCATAGTTGTCGGGTCGTTCGCCAAAGACCTTATCGAGAATCGGGTCGTCGGAGTAATACGTCGGGCACACGATGATGCGGGAAGCTTTCGTTCTCGAGGCAGCGTATTCGACAATCTCCAGCTGCTTCTTTGCGAGATCGGGTACATCCCCGCGCATGTCGTCAAAAAGGATTCCGAGGTCTTCAACTCCAATGTCGTCGAAGAATTTCAGTTTTCGCGTCAGTGCTTCTTTTGATGCGGAATCGAAGTTGGTGAACAGCTCATATGGAGTAAGACCAACTCCGAATCGCACGCCCGTGTTCCTGCAGTGTGTTGAAAGAGATTGCAGCCGATCAACGAGATTTTCCGGATGCTGTTCCTGCCACTGCCGCCTCAGATATGGATCGAATTTTGGAGCATAGAGGTAGAAGCGATAACCGTAATGAGCGAGGAACGAGACAGTCTCTGCTCTTTCTTCCCAGCTCCAGGGCTTTCCGTAGAAGCCTTCGATTATTCCCAGTTCAGGCTGCATTGGAACAATGTAAGAACGGAGCCGACTACATTTCAAATCAATGGTATTAGGCCTTTTTACAAACCGCCGAAGAGAAAAGCTGAAACTCGAGAAAGCGCCGTCCGAATGGGTGGAGATACTCGAGCGGAACTTCGATCTGTTCAATCGGCTGACTCCCGCAGATCAGAAAGAGCTGCTCGGCCACATCCAGGTATTTCTCGATGAGAAATACTTCGAAGGGTGTGGAGGACTCGTCCTCACTGACGAAATCAGAGTTACGATTGCAGCGCAGGCGTGCCTGCTGCTTCTGCATCGTGATACCGATTATTACCCTGATCTTACGTCGATACTCGTCTATCCTACGGGATATACTGCTCAGGAATCGCGGTACCTCGGTGGAGGCGTTTGGGAAGAGGGGCCTGAAGACCGCCTCGGCCATACTGCCCACGGATTGCGCGCGCTCGTTCTGGCATGGGATGCTGCCCGCCACGGTGCAATGAATCCAGTCGATGGAGAGAACGTCGTGCTGCACGAGTTCGCACATCAGCTCGATTTCGAGAACAACCGGGCCGATGGAACTCCTGATCTCGAGACACGGGGAGAATACGAATCATGGTCGCGTGTGATGTCGGCGGAGTTCGAACAGCTGCGTCGAAGCATACCGTATGATTACGACGCAGTGCTCGACATTTACGGCGCGCAGAATCCAACTGAATTTTTTGCGGTTGCAACTGAAGCGTTCTTCGAGACGCCACGTGCGCTCAAGTCAAAGCACCCCGAGTTGTATGGGGCACTGCAGCGCTACTTCCGGCAGGATCCGGTTACTTATTCGGCTGAGTGAGCGGAGCGCGCGCTGCGATGATTGTGATGTTGTCAGTTCCGCCACGATCGAGTGCAAGATTGAGAAGATCTCTTGCGAGCTGCTCTGAAGATTTCATGTTCTTCGAGTAGCTGGCGATCTCTTCATCGCTGACGTGTTTTGTGAGCCCGTCGCTGCACATCAGGATCAGGGATCCACGCTCCCTCAAGTCGAAAGAAGACACAACTGGCAGCGCTTCATCGGAGCCGATTGCGCTCGAGAGAACGTGCTTGAACGGTGACATTGCCAGACGCTCCGGCGGCATCAGGCCCTGGTCGACGAGCGACTGTGCGATAGTCTGATCGCGGGTCAGAAGTGTGAGCTTCCCCTTGTCGAATATGTAACAGCGGCTGTCGCCCACCTGAACGACATACGTCCACGGGTAGACCACCATGCAGATCGTGAGAGTGGTCGCCATTCCTTTCTGGCCGGGACGGCTTGCTGCTTCTCCGCGCACAGACTTGTGCGCTTCGAGCGCTGTATCCTTCAATGACTGAAGCAGCTCCTCCTCCGTAGCTGTTCCCGCGGCGTGATAGGAACGCATTGTCGACGAGATGTAACGCATCACCGATTCAGTGGCGAGTCGTGCAGCCTCGCTTCCGGATGCAGCTCCCCCTACGCCGTCGGCCAGGACGAGAACCGTTGCGAAGCGGCTTCCTCTCAGCGGAAGATTCTCCGGCGCGGGCAGGCTCGTGCCGTGAATCACAAGCTGAGGATGTACGGTCGAGACCAGGAAATGGTCCTGGTTTTCCTTTCGTACCTTGCCCTGATGCGTGATGCCGAAGAGATCCAGCTCGTTGTCCTTCGGCCTCATCATGGCGGTGGCTTCGCTCATGGGCTTAGCATGTCGCTGTACAGATGAATTGGCAATAGATGTAAAGTCCGATTTCTTCTCTTTTCCGCTAAACCGGAAAGCCCTACTATTGTCTCGCGGTTACGAGGCGTGCGCTCTAAAGGTCCCCCCTTTTTCTGGAGCATGGCATGGCTATCAACACGAAGAAAGTCGTTGTTGCTGGACTGGCTGCTGGCGTCGTGCTGAACATTCTCGACTTTGTCATTCACATGGTGCTAGGTGCTCAAATGACGGCGGAGGCGAATGCCTTCAAGCCCGGCCTTGGTGATGCAATGGAGACGATGAGCGGCGGCACGATGGCGGGCTATATCATTATGGACTTGATTATCGGCATGCTGCTCGCGTACACGTATGCAGCAATGCGTCCGCGGTTTGGGGCTGGACCAAAGACCGCGATCATCACGGCCCTCGTTTTCTGGATATTCGCCTCGATCCTGACGTCGAATTACCTGATGATGGGAATGATGTCGCGAAGCCTCTGGCTAACGGTTGGATTCGCCTACCTGGTCTGCATCATTATCGCGTCACTCGTTGCCGGAGCGCTTTACTCAGAGGACTCCGCGGTTACGGCATAGCAGGTAACTACAGGCTTTGCAGGAAGAAGAGGAAAAATAGAAAAGAAGAGGAAGAACAGCAGGTCTTGTGGTTTAACCACAAAGAGCGCAGTTCTTCCTCAACTTCACTATTCTTCCTCCTCTTCCTGTAAACCCGTAGTTGTTGTTACAAGAGGCCTAATGACAGAGCACATTCCCTTCTTTGCGCAGGTCAATCGCTATTTCGACAAGGCCGCCGCGCACCTCGATCTGCCCGCCGGAATTCTCGACCAGATCAAAGCCTGCAACTCGGTTTACCGGATGCAGTTCCCCCTGAAACGCGATGACGGATCGATCGAAGTCATTCACGGATGGCGCGCGCAGCACAGTGTGCATCGCCTTCCATCGAAGGGCGGCATTCGCTACGCACCGAACGTCGATGAGGATGAAGTCTCGGCGCTCGCTGCGCTGATGACGTACAAGTGTGCTCTCGTCGACGTGCCTTTTGGCGGCGCAAAGGGCGCGGTGAGAATCGACAGAACGAAGTATTCAGACGACGAGCTCGAGCGAATCACCCGTCGTTTTACTTATGAGCTCTACGCAAAGAACCTGATTGGGCCGGGCCTCGACGTACCTGCTCCGGATTATGGAACCGGACCGCGCGAAATGGCGTGGATCGTCGACACCTACGCGATGCTCGCACCAGGTTCCATCGACGCGCTTGGCTGTGTCACAGGAAAGCCGGTCACTCAAGGGGGTGTTCGAGGAAGAACCGAGGCAACGGGGCGCGGAGTTTACTTCGCGCTGCGCGAAGCCGTGAATGATGAAGCAGAGATGAATCGCCTTGGATTCAAGACGGGCCTCAAAGGCAAGCGCGTTGTTGTGCAGGGGCTCGGCAATGTTGGATACTGGACCGCGAAGTTCATCCAGGAAGGCGGCGGGATTCTTGTAGGACTCGCCGAGCGTGAGGGAGCGATTTTCTCGAAGAATGGTCTCGACGTGGATAAGGTTCTGGAGCATCGGAACAGCACGAAATCAATTCTCAAATTTCCCGGCGCAACGGACATCGCAAAGACCTCCGATGCCCTCGAGCTCGACTGCGAGGTTCTCGTTCCGGCGGCACTCGAGAGCGTCATCACCGGAGAGAATGTCGACCGAATCAAGGCAAGGATTGTCGTCGAAGGTGCGAATGGCCCTGTTACGGCGGATGCGAGCGAGAAGCTCCTGGCAAAAGGAGTGTTCATCGTTCCCGATCTCTATACGAATGCCGGCGGAGTCACGGTCTCATACTTCGAGTGGGTGAAAAACCTTTCGCACATGCGGTTTGGGCGCATGGAGAAACAGTTCCAGGAGCGCACCAACGACCGGATCATGAGGGCGGTCGAGGAGCTTACAGGGAAACAGCTCAGCTCCTCACAGCGATTGAACGCGATCGAGGCAGCGGGAGAGGAAGATCTTGTGAACTCCGGACTCGAAGAAACGATGATCGCGGCGTACAAGGAACTGCGTGCCATCCAGGAAGAGCGAAGTGTCGACCTTCGCACTGCTGCGTTCATCAATGCCATCGGCAAAGTTGCAATGGCATACACTCAGCGTGGTATCTTCCCCTGATATCCATAGTAGGAGAGGAGATACCATATGAAGAGAATCCTGCCAGCAGTCCTGATCATTGCCGCGTTTTCCGGATGCAGCATCATCAATCGCGGCTCGAGTGGATCATCACCCACGTATCAGGTAACAACTAACCGCGACGTCTACAGCCGCGGAAATACGGGCGAAGCGACCATCAAAAACATTTCAAGCCGGCAGCTCGACTACAACCTCTGCCAGCGTCGGCTCGAGCGTCAGGTGAACAAGTACTGGGTTGTTGCATTCGAGTGGCCGACGGCAGGCGGTGCGTGTACGACCGAGATGAGACATCTCGACAAGGGCGAGTCAGTGAGTGCGCTGTTCGACATTCCTACGGGTGTACCCATTGGAACGTATCGGCTCGTCTTCAACAATCTGCGAGGTAAGGACGGCAAGCCCGTCTCTCCGGATGACGCATCGACCCGGTCGTTTGACGTTCACTAAGTGATCTTCAAGCTTCTGCTTCTTCTCATTCCAGTATCTCTGATACTGGAATACGTTGTTCACGCAGGACCAATGTGGGTGTTCATCACTGCGGTCATCGCAATTGTTCCGCTCGCCGAATTCATCCGCGAAAGCACCGAGCATCTTGCAGAGCGGCTCGGCAGCGCAATAGGCGGCCTGCTCAACGTCACGTTCGGGAACATGGCGGAGCTGATACTTGCGTTGTTCGTCCTGTATGAGGGACACGCGAACGTTGTAAAGGCTCAGATCACCGGCGCGATCATCGGCAACAGCCTGCTCGGCCTTGGTCTCGCCATCGTTGTCGGTACGTTCGGACGCTCGAACCAGAAATTCAATCGAGCGAGCGCAGGCAGATTGTCGAGCCTTCTGATTCTCGCAGTGATTGCGCTCATGACTCCGGCGTTGTTCGACTATACCGAGCGCGGAATGTCTGGGGCTGCGAGCGCGTCGATGCTCGACGAAAAGCTGAGTCTCGGTGTCGCTGTGATATTGATTATCGTCTACGTCGCGAATCTCGTGTATTCACTCGTCACGCATCGCGACGTGTTCAGCGATTGTGATGAGGCTCATGTGCCCGAGCGCACTCATGATGCGTGGCCTGTCTCGAAGATCCTTGGCATTCTGATCGGCGCGACGATCATCACTGCCGTTGAGGCCGAGCTGGTGTCCGGTGCGCTGGAAGCGACTTCGGAGCAGCTGGGCGTCACTACCTTCTTCCTGGGCATAACTGTGCTGGCTGTGGTTGGAAATGCAGCGGAGTATGTGTCTGCGGTTTATTTCGCGCGGAAGAACAGGATGGATCTGGCGCTGAACATCACCGTAGGGTCGACGATCCAGATCGCGTTACTGGTGGCGCCGGTGCTTGTGCTGGTTTCGTACTTCATGGGGCATCCCATGAACCTCGTGTTCGGTAATCCTCTGGAGCTAATTGCGATTGCCGGAGTTGCGTTTGCCGTGAATGCGATTGCGCATGATGGCGAGACGACGTGGTTCGAGGGCGTGTTGCTGCTCGCAGTATACGTGCTCATGGGAATGGCCTTCTTCTTCGTCACCCCGCCGACGTGACCGAGAAAGGGCGCATAGTCACCCTCGATATCCTGAGGGGGCTCGCGCTCTTCTGGATGATTGTCGTCCATTTCCATCAGAGGATGGAAATCCCGTCGTCAGGCACTGAAGACATCGTCGGGTGGTTTGTCTGGATTGCTGTCGAGACAAAGGCGTGGGCTGCGTTTGCGTTTTTGTTTGGCGCAAGCTTCGCGATTTTTCTGAGGAGGGCAGAAGCGCGCGGCCTGAATGTCGTGTCGATGTTTCTCCGGAGAATGTTTGCGCTCGCGGTGTTTGGAGTTCTTGTCCAGTACTTCCTTGGGTTCTCGATACTGCTCGACTATGCGATATGGGGTGTTGTGCTGCTCTTTGTGCGAAAGTGGCCGACGCCTGCGCTGCTCGTTCTGGCATTCGCTGCTGCGCTATGGACCGGATCGTATTCAGTAATTCACATTCCAATCAGCAGCCTGGTTCTCATCATCCTTGGCTTTCTCGCGATTCGTCATGGGATAATCGAGAATCCGCGAGCTCATCTGCGCGCAATAACAATCGTGATGCTGTTCGGGCTCACATCGTGGGCTGTATGGTGGCTTTTCCTGTGGAACAAGGAATTCGATGGTGGTTTTGGAGTAATCAGGGATCAATGGCTGGGCCTCACGTACACTGGCGCAGTGCTTCTCATACTTGAATACTGGCCAGTGTGGAAGGAAAGGCTTTCAGCGTTTGGAGTTGCAGGGCGAATGGCGCTCACCAACTACGTGCTTCAGGCTGCGATATTCTGGGTGGTCGGCAAGCAGCTTGGGTTCAAGGTGAGGCCGTACTATGAGCTGCCTGCTTCGATTGTTCTCTTCCTGATTCTTGTCGTCTTCAGCAAGTTCTGGCTGGCGCGGCACCGATACGGCCCGCTCGAGCGCATCTGGAGATCTTTCACGCTGTGGCAATGGAAGGAAATCACTTCGACGTAGTTGTCGCTGGACTGGGCGCAATGGGCAGTGCGACTGCTGCTCATCTCGCACGCCGCGGGAAGAAGGTTCTGGGTCTGGAGCGATGGCTGCCCGGACATCAGAATGCATCGTCGCATGGCGACAGCCGCATCATTCGCGAGATGTACTTCGAGCATCCGATGTACGTGCCGCTGCTTCAGCGTGCATACGAGCTGTGGGCAGAGCTTGGCCCTGTGCTCAACATTTACGGCGGGCTGATGATCGGTCGCGAAGATGGAATGCTCGTCACTGGAACGCTGCGCAGCGCGAAGGAGCACAATCTGGCGCACGAGATTCTTTCAGCCGCTGAGGTGAGGAAGCGATATCCAGCGTTCGATCTGGAGTCAGATCTCATCGCTGTGCGTGACCCCAGGGCGGGGTGGCTCGATCCCGAACAGTGCAACCGCGAACATCTCAAGGTTGCTGCAGAGAACGGCGCCGATCTTCACTTTGAGGAGCCCTTCGAATCCTGGACCGCAACCGACAACGGCGTACAGATAAAGACATCGCATGCGACATACTCCGCGGATCATCTCGTGCTGTGTGTCGGCGCATGGACTGAAGGTGTGCCGCTCGAAGTCGAGAGGCAGTCGGTTTTCTGGTTCGATGTCGATGGGGAATCGTATGGACGGGAGCAATTTCCGATCTGGGCGTTCGAGTACAAAGCGGGACACATTACCTATGGCTTTCCCCGGCTCGAGCGCGGGGTGAAATCGAGCATCATGCATTCGGGAGAGACTGTTCCAAATCCTGATGTGGTGAATCGTGACGTTGGTGATGAGGAGGTGGAGGCGCTCAGAAAGGCTATCATGCCTGTTCTGCCTCAGCTTTCCAAAGCGCGCGTTCGGGAGAAAGGAACGTGTCTCTTCACCAATACAAGCGATCACGATTTCGTCATCGACTTTCATCCAGCGAGCTCGCGCGTCTTGATCTCGAGTGCATGCTCAGGCCACGGCTTCAAGTTTGCGAGCGCCATTGGGGAGATTCAGGCCGATCTTGTAACAGAAGGCCGCTCACGATTTGATTTGACTCCGTTCAGTCTTTCGAGGTTTTCACAATGAGATTTGCAGCTGCTCTCGTATTTCTTTCTATCCTGGCGTGCGGCACCAAGGACACAGCGAGCTCTGCTGACACGTCCTCTCAGGCGCCCACCGACAACGGCAATGGAATACCGGCTCCAGGATCCCCGGTTTCGCTGACAGCCGCAGACGTTGATGGGTTTGTGAAGGGAATAAAAAAGGAGGCCGCACTCGTCCGCGAAGGACAGGAGAGAGCAAGACGGGCGACCACTCCTGTGGAACGCGGCAACTCGATTCAGTCTACGTTCGAGGAGAACACGATGACAAATGCGGTTGAGGCATCAGGTCTTCCGCTCGAGCGCTATCGGCTCGTGCGTCAGACTCTGTCTCGCATTCTCACAACACTCGACTTTCAGGGAAAGATCGACGGACCACAGTCCGTTGACACAGCTCACGCCGATGCGGATATGAAGGCGCGCCTCGCGAGCGATCCGTATTCCGCTCTCGATCCAGGCAGTGCGGAAATCGTGAAGTCGAAAATGAGTGTAATTGCCCCCGCATGGATCGATTACGTCACGCTTACTGCAGTAAATGGGTGATTAATCGCCTCGTATGACTTTTGTGTTACGAATCACACATACGTGGGGTCGTTGGTGTAGTGGAGGTGTTTCACGACAGTGCGCTTATTCTATTCGAGCGATTATACAGCCGCGGGCGTGTCATTCGACACGACGCGGAAATCAGGGTGGATTGCTGAGTCGCTGGCGAGCAACCCCATACCCGGTGTAGAAATCGTTGCGCCCGCACCACTCACATTCCAGGAAATTGCGGAGGTTCATGAGCCTCTCTACGTGAAGTCGATCAGGAGAGGTGAGCCAAAACATCTCGCTGAATCGCAGGGCTTCACGTGGGACGCGGGGATGTGGAAAGCAGTTACCGCTTCGAATGGCGGCGTTGTGGCTGCTGCAGCGGCTGCGATGACTGACGGCGTGTCCGGCTCATTGTCGAGTGGATTGCATCACGCGCAGCATGCGAGAGGTGCAGGGTTCTGCACATTCAACGGACTGGTAATCGCTGCGAGAAAAGTTCTCGCCCAAGGGGCGCGCACAGTTCTGATTCTCGATCTCGATTCTCACTGCGGTGGCGGCACTCACTCCATCATCGAGAATGACAATCGCATCAGACAGGTTGATGTGTCACTCAACAGCGTCGATGCATACTGGGCGAACGGCAGCAATACGCTCGACATCATTCGTGACGCAGACAAGTACCTCCCGACAATAGGCGAGCGACTCGGAGAGCTCGGACACTTTGATTTGTGCCTGTACAATTCCGGAATGGATCCGGATGAGCGCTGTGAAGTCGGAGGATTTCCTGGAATCACGGCGGAAGTTCTGCGTCAGAGAGAACAGCTTGTGTTCAGCTGGGCGAAGCAGAAAGGAATTCCGATCGCGTTCGTGCTAGCCGGCGGATACTGCGGTCAAGCGCTGACACAGGCAAGCCTGGCAGATCTTCACAGGCTTACGATCGCGTCAGCGCAGGGAACAGTTACTTAGCAGGGCGACCTCCCGTTGGTCCGGTAAGTCCACGACCTTCGAGGCCCGATTTCCGCACAACTTCGGCGAAGCGTGCTGTGTGTCTCACTGGATCAAACAGCCGGTCTGCTAATGGAAGTGTCTGCGCAAGCATCTCATGTTGTGCGAGCGATGCTTCCATCTCGGAAAGTACCTTTGCCGTGTCAGCGGTGGCGAGATACGCATAGACACGCGAGAGGTGAACTGCCCATGTAGTATCAGGCTGCGCATCGAGCTCTCTGCGAACTGCAGCTGCGCGAGTCTTGTCCCCGGACTTTTCCAGAACCCAGGCTGCAAATCCTTTAAAAAAGCTGGGAAAATTGCCGTCTCCCACGAGCTCCCGTGCCTGAGCGTACTTTCCGGCTGCGACCACATCGAAGACAAGCATACTACGGTTATTGAACGATGTCGGATCGATGTCGCGCGCGCGTCGTGCCTCCTCCTCCGCGGCAGCGAACTGGCCAATGTAATTCAGTGAATGCGAGAGCCATACTGATGACGTCGATGCAAGTGGGTCCAGCTTGCGCGCCTTGCGGAATTCTTCTATCGCCGCGGGAATGTTTGCTACGCTGAGCAGATACCGGCCGTACTGAGTGTGCGCCGCAGCCGCGGTTGAGTCAGCAGCGATTGCTCTCTTGAATTCTTCTTCGGCCTCTTTCCATCTGTATGCATGCCAGTGCGCCATTGCGAGCGCAACCCGCGGCTCGGCAAGAGTAGGATCGAGCTGCAAGGCCCGTTCTGCCGCTGCCCTTACGCGTGGCTCAACTTTCGCCGCAGGCACGCCCGAGTAGTACGGAAAGAATTCAAGCGCATCTGCGAGCCCTGCATGTGCGCGCGCGAAATTCGGATCCTTTTGAGTGGCCCGTGTGAAATAATCCGCAGCCAGTGCAATGCCGCGACGCTCGAGGAGATAGAGTCCGCGCAGATACAGATCGTACGCTTCCGGGTCGGATGTACCGGGGCCAGAGGCAGCCCGTCCTGCCGCCGGACGACCCGACAGCTCAGGGCGCAGCTCGGCGACGATTGCATTGGTAATCTCGTCCTGCACCGCGAAGACATCCTTGTTCTCGCGCTCGTATGCGTCGCTCCATAACGCAAGTCCATCGGACGCGTTGGTAAGCTGAGCAGTGATTCGGAGCTGATTGCCGGACCGTCTTACAGTTCCCTCAACGACTGCAGCTACGCCGAGCTGGCGGCCGATTTCCTTGACATCGAGGTCCGGGCGTTTTGAAAGAGCAATCGCAGATGTGCGCGAGGCAACGCGAAGACCCGGGACTTTTGCCAGCGCAGTCATGAGCTCATCGGCGATTCCTTCTCCGAAGTAAGCCTGACTTGAATCGGCCTGCGGATCAGCGAATGGAAGGACCGCTACAGAATTCTTTTCGGCGTCCGATACGCCAGCGCCACGTGCTGCGAAGAACGCGTATAAGGCAATCGCAATCAGGACAACGGGTATCAACGCGAGAAGCACGCGATTAGGGCGGAGAGATTTCTTCGCCATCGTCATCGATGGGTGATCCCGTGACTCGAGTGTGACATCGAGTCCATCGAGCACCTCAGCAGCCGAAGCGGGCCGTTTGTCCGGATCCTTCGCGAGGCAACGCATCACGAGGCTCGCAAGCGACGGCGGAACACTCGGTACCCTTTCCAGGAGCGGCGGCGGTGTCTCGGTAAGCTGCGCCGCGAGAAGCTGCGAGATGTTGGCCTTTGCCGCAAACGGGTGACCGCTTGCGAGCAGCTCGTACGCGATTAATCCCCACGCATAAAGATCAGTTCGACGATCTACTGCATCACCGGCAACCTGTTCGGGAGCCATATAGGGCGGCGTTCCGATCGTGGAACCGGCGCGTGTGAGAGTCGATGGATCCGCTGTACCTGCAGGGGCCGACGTACGCGCAGCGGAAATAGCTTTCGCAATTCCAAAATCAGTTACTACTGCAGCGTCTCCCGACAGCAGGATGTTCTCGGGCTTTATGTCGCGATGAACAACTCCTTCCTCGTGCGCATACTGAAGCGCTCGCGCGAGATCGCGAAGAATCGAGACCACCTGCCTGCGAGGAAGCGTTCCCAGGTCATGGATTCGGGCACGCAGCGATTCACCTCTGACATAAGGCATGCTGTACCACGGAATCCCGTCGGCTACACCCGTGCTCAGAACGGGAACGATGTTTGGATGCTGCAGCGATGCAGCGAGCTTCACCTCCCGCGCAAACCGCTCGACCGAGATGTCACCGACCATCTCACCGTGCAGAACCTTTATGACGACATTGCGGCCGAGTGAAGGTTCATGCGCCAGGAATACTCTGGACATTCCGCCACCGCCGAGCTCGCGCTCGACGGTGTATGTATCTCCAAGGGTGGACTGGAGTCTTTCCCGAAGGTCCATCCTAGCCGTTGAGCGCCACCCACGCTTTCAGCTTGTCCTTCCAGCCGGGATCGAATCTTCCGATCACTTTCACCGTAACACTGCCGAGGTAGGCGTTGCCGGTGATTTTCACAGTGGGCGCGTCGACGGGCACTGGAAGGATTTCGCCGATTCGCTGAGTTTCGAAATTTCCCATAAGCCCCTCACCCTCGCACAGAACGCGAACGTCAGGCGGGACAGTGATCTCGACGTTTGCGAGGACGCATCTGATATCGATCTCCGAAATGCCTGCGCTCATTCTCGCGTGAGTGAGGTTGAGCTCGACGTTTCCCATGCATGTGAACACGCGAAAGATTCGGGGGAGAATCCATTCGCCCTCGCGCTTGATGTTGGACCACCATACGGTGACGCCGCTGCGCTCCGGGACGAAGTTGTCCGGCAGCGTGCGCTGGACGGGGGCCGGGAGATTTTGACCTTCTGGAGGGTTCGAGGTCATGGGGGCAAAATACAACTTTTGACCCAGACAGTGGAGAGAAATGAGTTTCCAGCACTCAGTGGTCAGTGCTGCGTTCGAACTGAGTGCTCAGAACTCAGCTCTGGGAACTCATCTCTCTCCACTGTCTGGGTCAAAGATGCTGTTGTCACTGGATTCTGGATTGTAGAATTGTGGCACCCAATTCAAAGGCCTGCCATGAACCTTCGTCTCGCCGCTGCTCTTTCTATAGTAGTAGTACTAGGCGCCACATCGATAAAGCCAAAGCCGGCGCGCTACGTCTACGTGTGGTCAGGCACCGGCAACATGATGCACAAAGGGACCGACATGATCGCGGTAATCGATGCTGATGCGTCGAGCCCCAAGTACGGAAAGGTGATAGACGTCCTGAACGTGGACAGCGCCGGAGTCATGCCGCATCACAGCGAGCTCGAGCTTCCGTCGAAGAGTCCTTTGTTCGTGAACGATTATGGCGCGGGCAAGTCATACATGATCGACTTCAGGGATCCCGCACATCCAAAGCTTGCGGGCACAGTGGCAGAAGTTCCTCATACACATCTTCCGCATTCCTTCGGGCGACTTCCGAATGGAAACGTGGTCAGCACAGTTCAGTTCGGCGACAAGAGTGTCGAAGGTGATCCGGGTGGTCTGGCGGAATTCGACCTGAGTGGAAAGCTGATTCGCTATACGACCTCCGAGGACCCGGCGATGCCTGGGGCGCACATTCGAACGTATGCGCTCACGATGCTGCCGAAGATCGATCGCATCGTGACGACAAGCTCACCGATGGACCCAAGTGAGCGCACCGCTGATGTGGTTCAGGTATGGAGAATGTCGGATCTCAAGCTGATGAAGACAGTCCAGGTCCCTGAAGTAACGACTGACTCAGCAGACATGTATCCGTTCGAGCTCAAGACTCTCGCTGACGGCAAGTCAGTGCTGATGCATACGTACTATTGCGGCTTCTATCATCTCACCGCGATCGACAGCAATCCAAAAATCGAGCGGGTAATGGTGATGCAGCATCCGAAGAACATCGGATGCTCGGTGCCGATGATCGAAGGGAAGTACATGGTAGTCCCGATTGCATACGGGCATCGCTACGCGACGCTGGATATCTCGGACCCATCGCATCCGCGCGAGGTCGCCTCACTGGCTACTGATTCAACTTTCTTTCCTCACTGGATCTCGCGTGATCCCGGCAGTGACCGCGTAATTGTCACTGACCAGGGTGATGGGCCACCCGTTGTTCGGCTTGGGCGATTCAATGCTGTGACGGGAAGAATGACGTGGGATGATCGCTTCAACCTTTCATTTCATCACGTCGAGTGGCCGAACGGGTACAAGGGCATGGTCATGCCACATGGGGCGGTGTTCGTTCCATAGAGTTGTTTCGATTGACCAGGAAAAAGCAGTCAGAAGTCGCAAGAAGCACAGACCTTAGTCGCAAGTCAACGACGTAAGTGGTTGGACTAAGAACTAAAGTCTGTACTTCTTGCGACTTCTGACTGCAGTTATCAGGTCACCTAACAGCATCTATTGCTTGCCGACTTGAGCTGCCTGGGCGTTTAGCGCGCTAGCTGCAGTTCGGGGTTTGCCCATAAGCGGCATGCCCTCGCCCATCCTCTCGAGTCCGCCGACAACAACGAGCTCGCCGGCTTTCACGCCGCTCAGCACTTCGACAAAACCCTGTGAGCGCACACCGAGCTGAACCACGCGGCGGCTTGCTTTGCCCTTGTCGACAACCCACGCAATGTTAGCAGTGCGAAGGGGCTGAACAGCATCCTCAGGGATTACAACCGCGTTCGCTCTGACCGAAGTCGCAAGCCGCGCTTCGATGAACATGCCGGGCTTGAGAACGCGGCCAGGATTCGGCGCGAGACCTTTGACAGTGATTGTCCGGTTTGTGCTGTCAACCACAGGATCGATGAAGTCGACACGCGCTGCGAAGTTGCGCTGAGGCTCAGCGGCAATCGTGAACTCAACGGTCTGGCCAGCGTGCAGGCTTGCAGCATGACGCTCCGGAACTTCGATCACTGCGCGCTGCGGATCGACCGACTGAAGCGTCAGGAGCGGAGTGGCATTCGTTACGTAATCACCGACGCTCACGAATCTCTGACCAACAGCGCCAGAGAATGGCGCGCGCACCACTGTGCGTGAAATCTGCAGCTGAAGCAATGACAATGCTGCATTCGCGGTTCGCGCTGCTGCTTCAGCGCGTTCGAGATCAGCGGGCGGTGCAGCATTCTGCTCGCGCAGACGGCGCACACGCGCAAGCTGCTGCTGCGCAAGATCACGGTCTGCATCCGCACGCTCAGCCTGAGCCCGCAGCATTGCATCGTCGATTTTCACGAGGGCCGCGCCCTTTGCAACGTACTGTCCTTCGTTAAAGAGAAGGGAAGTGATTCGGCCCTGTTCGTCGGAGCGGAGCTGAACGGCCTGAATCGCTTCGATTCTCCCGGTTGCCCTGACAGCGTCGGTAATCGGACGAACTCTCGCAGTGTCGACGTCGACTGGCATTGGCGGCATCGCGGCTGGAGCGCCCGCAGCGGCACCGCCAGCGCCTGCATTCGCCGCAGATGCTTTATCCTTTCTCCCCATCGTCAGAAAACCGATGACGAGTATCGCGATCACTGTGCCGACAGTGAGAATGATCTTGCGCGTGCCGCCTGCCTGAGACTTCATATATGGGCTAGTCATATGTGCACTCGGATTAGTTCGGTGTCTCGAAAATGCGGCGACCCAGCAAAGCTTCTATCTGCGCCAGCGAAAGCCGCGATGCGAAACGCGATCGAATGAGGGCAGCCTGCGCTTCACTCAACGCCACCTGTGCGGCGAGGAGATCCAGAATCGTGGTAGCACCCTCGCGGTAACGCGCATTCTGAACGCGATAGTTCTCAGTCGCTGCGGTCACCCCTATCAGCGCCAGATCGATTCCGCCGCGAGCGGTGAGATATCCGTGATAAGCCTGCGCCATCACTTCTCCCGCCGCGCGCTCCATATCCATTCGTATCGCACTCGCGACACTTCGATCCGCTCTCGCACGCGCAACTGCAAACTCGCGCATGCCGCCATTCCAGATTGGAATTCCAACACTGATGATGTACTGGCTCCGCTTCAGCGCAGACGGGAAGAATTCAGTGTCGTACCTGCCGACGGTCCCGCCAATACTCACTTCAGGCAGGTACCGCTCGCGCTCTGCCATTACCGATGCATCAGCACTCTTCTCATTCGCACGCGCAGCGGTGACATCAGGACCCTTGGTGCGCATCTCCTCAATGGCCTGCTCCTGAGTCATCGGAAGCGCGGGCGGAAGCGCGGAATCAACAGGTGCTGCGTCAGCGGGCCCCATGAGTCCAATCCTTCTTCCAAGGCGCATTCGCGATGCGATGAGTGATGAATCCATGCTCAGGATCGCGAGGCGTGCACGACTTACCTCGAGCAAGAGCTGCAGGGAATCCGATGACACCGATTCCCCGGCCGCTACGCGGACTCGCGCGAACTGAAGTGCTTCTTCAGCGCGCTTGAGCCGATCAGCTGCAACCCTTGAGAGCTCATGATCGGCAAGCACAGCGAAGTAGGCGGCGTCAGTCGCGAGAGCGCTGCCGAACCTTGCAACGGTTTCATTTGCTTCAGCACTCTCGAGAGATGCACGGGTACGCTTCAGAGTGCCGAATTTTCCAAACCCAAGGATGGAGTAATTCGCGTCGAGTGTTGCGCTCGTTGCGTTTGGACTTACGCCGCCGGTTCCGAAGTTGAAGAACGGCGCAGACAGGTGCGTGTACGTGGCGTTATACCTGACACTCGGCGTAATGAGGTTCGTAAATGCCGAGCGTTTTTCAGATGACGCTATGTCCACTCGACTGCGTGCAGCCACAGCATCTGGGTCGATTGAAGTCGATCGCCGCCGGGCTTCAGTGAGGGTTACAACGGGAATGCCTTCGCTGGCGGTCTGTCCAGCAGCGAGCGACGGAATTAGTAGCAATCCGGTAATTAATTGACGCATCATTATCGGGTCTCGGAAGAAGCGCTTACCGGCGCAACTGGCCGGAGCCCCGCTGTCACTGGCGCTGCACGGCGACCGCGCAGTCTCTCGAATACAACGAACACCGCCGGCACCAGGAAGAGCGTGAGCAGTGTCGACAGCATCAGTCCGCCGATGATCGCATAGCCAAGCGGGCGGCGACTGGTTGCGCCTGCACCAATTCCCATAGCGATAGGCAATGCGCCGAAGATTGCCGCGACTGACGTCATGAGAATCGGGCGCAGCCGGATACGTCCGGCTTCGCGCATTGCCTCGAGGGCTTCATGCCCCTCGAGCCGGAGCTGGTTGGCGTAAGTCACTAGAAGAATCGAATTCTTCGATACCAGACCGATCAGCAGGATCATAGCGATCTGGCTGTACACATTGAGTGTCGATTTCGTGATCCACAACGCTGCAAGAGCGCCAGTGACAGCGAGCGGCACTGCCAGCAGCACTGTAAATGGATGAAGCAGCGACTCGTACTGCGCGGCGAGCACCATGAATACGAAGATGAGCGCCATGGCAAACGCAAAATAAAGTGCGCCTCCTGATTCCTTGAATTCGCGCGATTCACCCGCAAGATCGATCGTGCTTCCCGCAGGAAGAACTTTGGCCGCTCTCGCGTTCAGCGAGTCGAGCGCTTCGCCAAGAGTAAAGCCGGGGGCCATACTCGCGGACAGGGTGAACGATCTCACTCTATTGAAGTGATTCAGCTGTCGCGGTCCAACACGCTCCTCAACGCGTGTCACGGCGTCGAGCGGAACGAGCGAATTGTTCTTTCCGCGAACCTGAATTCCTGAAATGTCGGATGGTGTCGCACGCTCGCTGGGATCGAGTCGCAGGATCACGTCATAAAGTTTGTTCTCCGACGTGAAGCGGCTCACATCGCGTCCGCCGAGCAGAGTTTGAAGAGTGGTTGCGATATTGACCGCGGGGACGCCCAGGTCTTCAGCCCTGTCGCGGTCGAGACTCACGACGAGCTCAGGCTTTGTGACCCGAAGATCTGTGTCGACGTTCAAGAGACCGGGGATTGTTCGCGCGACCGCGGTAAGTGTGTCCATACCGCGAACCAGAGCCTCGAAGTCTCTATTTTGCACGACGAACTGCACAGGAGCTCCAAATCCACCGAATGCAGGCGGATTGATGGCGAATGCAAACACGCCTGGCACGCCGAAGAATTGCGGCTGTATTTCGCCGATGATATCCTGCGCCGACCGTTTCCGCTCATCCCAGTCGTTGAGAATGGTGCCGAGGAAGCCGGAGCTTGGCGGACCGCCAAAGCCGATGATGCCGAAGCTCGATCGCACGTCCTTTGTTTTCTCGACTATTGTCTCGAGCTGCCTGAGATATCCGTCGGTATATTCGACCGACGCGCCTTCAGGTGCTACGACGAAAGTGAAAAAGAATCCGCGATCGTCAGGCGGTACAAACTCGCGCTTGAGATTAGTGAAAAGAAAGTACGCGCTCGCGGTAAGCAGAGCGCCGATGCCGATTACCACAAACGGGCGCGACAATGCCTTGCCCAGAGTGCGTTCGTAGCGAGATGTGACACCGTTGAGGATGACGCCGACAACGTGATGGAAGCGTGACTCGCGTGCGGCTACGCGTAGAATCTTTGCCGACAGCATCGGAGTGAGCGTGAGCGCAACAATTCCGGAGATGAGAACCGAGCCTCCGACCGCTGCGCCAAACTCGTTGAAGAGTCGCCCGGTTGCACCGGTGAGAAAGAGCAGCGGCGAAAATACGGCGAGCAGCGAGATAGTCGTTGCGATTACTGCGGTCGTGATCTCCCTGGTTCCGTCGATTGCCGCGGTCTCCGGATCCTTGTGCAATTCCTCCTGGTGACGGTATGCGTTCTCCATCACAATGATCGCGTCATCGACAACGATTCCGATTGCGAGGATCAATCCCAGAAGCGTAAGAGTGTTGACCGAGTAGCCGAACGCATTGAGAACGGCGAATGTCCCGACGATCGAGACAGGAATGGCAAGCGCGGGGATGATCGTCGCGCGGAATGTCGCGAGGAAAAGGAAGATGATGAGAATCACGAGACCGGCGGTGATCAGCAGCGTCTCCTTTGCTTCCGTGATTGACCGCTGCACGAAGACCGATCCATCGAACGCCATGTGAAGCTCGACTCCCGGAGGGAGTGATGCACTCACTGCCGGCAATTCCTTCTGCACTCCTTCTGCAACCGAAAGCACGTTAGCCTTCGACTGTCTCACGACGCCGATGAAGATCGCGGGCTGCTGTTTGTAGCGGGTAACGGAGCGATCCTCTTCCGGTCCAGGCTCGACACGCGCAACATCCCCAAGCTTGGTCAGTTGTCCATTGCTGCTGGCAACAGTGAGATCCGCGAATTCTGAAGGCGTTTTCATTTCGCCGAGGTAGCGGACAGAAAATTCGCGGCGCGAGGATTCTATGCGGCCGGCGGGAATCTCCACCGAGCGCGATCGGATTGCGCTTTCGACATCCTGCGGCGTGAGGCCTCGAGCAGCAAGCTCCGCGGGTGAGAGCCACACGCGAATGGAGAAGCGCCGCTCGCCGTAAATCGGTGCACTCGATACGCCGGGAAGTGTCTGAAGTCTTGGCTTGATCTGTCGGTCGGCGATGTCCGACAGCTCCATCAGGTCGTACGTCTTTGACGTGAGCGAGAGGAACATGATCGGAAACGCATCGGCTTCCTGTTTTGCGATGACAGGCTCTTCGACATCTTCCGGAAGCCTGCCGCGCACGCGCGAGACTTTGTCGCGCACGTCCTGTGCAGCGGCTTCGACTTCGCGGTCGAGATTGAACTCGAGTGAGATCGTCGAGATCTGTTCCTGGCTTGCGCTCGTGATCGACCTCAAGCCTTCGAGCGAAGAGAGCTCTTCCTCGAGAACGTCAGTGACTGCTGACTCGACGACCTGCGGGCTCGCGCCGGGCAGAAGGACGGTGACGGATACGACTGGCGGATCGGCGTCGGGAAATTCCCGCACGGGAAGTCGGGTGTATCCGATGACTCCCACGAGCACGATCCCCAGACTGATCATGCTCGACAGAACGGGGCGGCGGATGAATCTCTCAGCGAACTGCATCCTAAGGATTCCTCAGAATCGGGCGATCAGGACTTCGGCTACATCTCCCGAACATAAGCCGAAACAGGTGTGTCACAAGGGGATGTAATGTAGCGACGAAGGAGAACGGCCGGATTCGACAGTTTGTAACGAATCGCAGCCCAGTCTATAGTATGAGCGTGCAAAAATTCCGTCTCTCGTTATGTGCGGTTCTTTTCATAGGCGCGTGCGACCGCTCCACTGGTCCGCGCACGGGAAGTATTGCGCTCACGGTCAGCGGACTACCGAACGATGTACCGGCCGCCGTATCGATTACGGGACCAGATGGAGTGAAGTTCAGCGCAACCACTTCGCAGACATTTCCGGATCTCGAGCCGGGATCATATCTGGTCAGTGCGTCGAATGCATCGTCGGCTCGCAGCACGTTCGCTCCATCGAGTGTCACCAATCTCGTCGAGGTCGTTGCAGGCGGCACTCCTGCACAGGCTTCGGTGAGCTACGCTGTTATCACCGGCATTGCAGCAATCTCGATCACCGGACTTCCTGCCGGACTCGCTCCAACTGTCACGCTCTTGAACAGCGTCGCGGGAATCACAAGGACAATCACAGGCCCGGGTGAGATTGGAAATCTTCCACCCGGTCCGTATTTCATAAGCGCATCGAGTGTCGAGGCGGTCGAGGTTTATGCCGGCTTCGTTTCGCCATCGTCAATTCTGCTTCAGGCTTCGACCACCGCAGTTCCAATCGCTGTCACGTACAGCACGATCACCGGAAGCATTCGCCTCACCTCGACAGGATTACCACCTGGCACCCCGGCAACATGGGACATCACGGGACCCGGAGGGTTTTTCAGAACAGCCAGCAGCACCAGTGAGGTTGTGATGACGAAGCTCGAGCCTGGCCAGTACACAATCGCGGCGCGCAGTGTCGAGGCTGGCGGCGAAAATTATGGCCCGTCCAATCCTCCGGTATTCGTCAATGTCGTCGCTGGTCAATCGATCTCCAGCTCGACGACGTTCATTGTTCGCCCGCCGACGCTCGACTTGACCATTGCTGCCGCATACCTGACGCAGTCCACGCAGAATCTTCAGGGAAGCATTCCGCTTGTCGCATCACGTGACGCGAACCTGCGCGTGTTCGTTCAGGCAAACGAGCCTAACAGTGTAACTCCTGACGTTCGCGTGAGATTGTATCGAAACGGCGCGGTGATTTTCACGCAGGTTATTCATTCGCCAAGGACGGGGGTGCCGACGCAGCCCAATCAGGGTGCGGTGACTGATGCATGGTCACTTCCGATATCGGGATCGCTGCTCGAGCCGGGAACTTCATTTCTCGTCGACGTCGATCCTGACAACGCGATCAAGGAGACCGACGACTCCGACAATCAGTATCCGACGAATGGAACGCCGCGCACACTCGACCTGAGAGCTGTGCCGCCGGTGAATCTGCGGTTCGTGCCAGTGGTGACTGGTGAAGGGAATAC
>DASROK010000101.1:0-4729 GCA_035646915.1 Gemmatimonadaceae bacterium | reverse complement strand
GCTCGATGAAATCAGTAAAAACCAGATCTATCAGCTCGGACGTGAACGGCCGCTTTGGGCTTCGCGCAACCTGAACCCGCTGGAACGGCGTGAGGTTGCGGTAGATCTCGTCGCGGAGCTCGCCAAGCTTCTTCTCGAGCGGTGCGATTTCATCCGCGACGTTCATCTGTCTTTCGCCGGCGAGCCTCTTCAGCTCGTCGATTTGTCTCTCCAGCTCTGCGATCGGTTTTTCGAAATCCAGCGATTGGGTGGATGACGCCAACTATCTGCTCCCGCGTTGCAGGCGCACCGAGTCGTTACCGAGCAGCGAGCGCAGCTCGCCAAGCGCGGTCGGGTTGACCGCAAGGGTCAAAGTGCGGGAACGCAGCGTCGCCCGCAACCCGTTGCCATCTGAGTATTCGATTTCCACCGGCACAGCGCCGGGGTACGCCTCGACGATCGACTTGAGCTCACGCATCGTATCGGGCATTCGCGATGGGTCCTTCCTGAGGAAAATGGAGATCATCACCTGGCCGTTCGCCCGCAGCTCGGTGAGCTTCTGCACTGAATCGACAACGAATGACGGATTATCCGCATCCTGGTCGCGGCGGCCGTACGCGCCACGCATCAAAACCGGAACATCAGTCTTCATGAATTCAGAAAGCGCCGACCATTTCTCCGGAAATACCATGACCTCGCACGAGCCCGAAAAATCCTCGATGGTGAGCCGCGCATACTCCGCACCGCTGCGCTTGCTGAGCTGACGCTTGATCGCGGTCACAACCACGCACAACGCCATCTGCTCCGGGCTCCATTTGCCCAGATCCGCCACCTTGTGTGTTGCGAAGAGCTCGCATTCGGTGGTGAAAGGCTCGAGTGGATGACCGGACGTGTAAAATCCAAGTATCTCTTTCTCTCTCGCCAGCCTGATCGACTCGGTCCACGGCGCAATGTTCGGCAGAGTCTCATGAATGTGCGAGCGCCCGGAATCTGCTGACGGGGATCCGAACATCGACACCTGGCCGGAGGCAATCTCTTCCTGCTGCAGAGACGCTTCGTTGATCGCGGTATCGAGCACAGTCATGTACTGCGCGCGATGACCT
Organism: Gemmatimonadaceae bacterium; assembly: GCA_035646915.1. Lineage (GTDB taxonomy): Bacteria > Gemmatimonadota > Gemmatimonadetes > Gemmatimonadales > Gemmatimonadaceae > UBA4720. The sequence goes on along the minus strand of DASROK010000101.1, from coordinate 3,647 downwards.
CCAAGACCGTCTAGCGCTCCCGACTGAATGAGCGCTTCGAACACTCTCTTGTTGCACACGCGAAGATCGACGCGCTGCGCCAGGTCGAAGATCGACTTGATCGGATTTTTTTCTTTCGCGGCAAGAATTGAATCGATCGCCGACTTTCCGACATTTCTGATTCCTCCAAGCCCGAATCGAATCCGCTTCTCACCGACGACCGTGAACTTGTAACCCGACTCGTTCACGTCAGGCGGAAGAATCTCGATGCCGAGCTCGCGCGCCTCGTTGATGTACTTCACGACACTGTCCGTGTCACCGATCATCGCCGACATCAGCGCCGCCATGAAGTCGGCAGGGAAGTGCCGCTTGAGCCACGCTGTGTGATAGGAGATGATCGAGTAGGCGACAGAGTGAGACTTGTTGAATCCGTACCTGCCGAACGTCTCGATCTGTCCCGAAATCTCCTCGATGATTCTGCGATCGTATCCTCGAGCGACAGCCTTGCTCACGAACTTGCCGAGCTCGGCGCGGATCAGCTCGGGATCTTTCTTTCCCACAGCTTTCCGCAGCACGTCGGCTTCGGAGAGCGAGATGCCCGCGAGCTTCTGCGCAATGCGCATCACCTGCTCCTGATAGGTGATGACGCCGTACGTAGTGCTCAGTATTTCTTCCAGCTCGGGAAGCGCATACGTGACGGGCTCTTCGCCTTTCTTGCGCCTGATGTAGACCTTGTGCATTCCCGCGTCGAGCGGGCCCGGGCGCATCAGCGCATTGGATGCGACGAGATCGTCGAACCTGTCGGCGCGCATGCTGCGGACCATGTCAGTAGCAAGCGGAGACTCGAACTGGAACACGCCCGCTGTCTTTCCAGCGCGCAGCATCCGGAATGTTTCTTCATCATCGAGCGTCAGCGCATCGAGATCAGGCGCGCTTCCTGTACGCGACCTGATCGACGCGAGCGCATCCTTGATGATCGTCAGTGTAGTGAGGCCGAGGAAATCCATCTTCAGCATTCCGGCCTTCTCGAGCGCGTTCATGTCGTACTGCGTGACGACGATCGAGTCTTCGTTGCCTGCCCCAGCGCCCTTCGAGCTTTGCGTGCACACCGGCACATACTCGTCGAGAGGACCCGGCGCGATGACTACTCCTGCCGCGTGAACCCCCGCCTGACGTGACAACCCCTCCAGAGAAATCGCGTAGTCGAGCAGCGTGCGATACCGCTCCTCGTCACGATAGAGCCGCTTCACCTCCGGAACTCTGTCGATTGCCTCTTCGATGGTCAGCGAAAAGTTCGGCATGTTCGGAATGAGCTTCGCGAGCGCGTCTGTCTCCGCCGGAGTGAAGCCAAGGGTGCGGCCAACGTCTTTCACGGCTGCGCGTGACTTGAGCGTTCCGAACGTAATGATCTGTCCTACTGAATCACGCCCGTATTTGTCACGCACGTAATCGATCACTTCACCGCGGCGCTCGAAATCGAAGTCGACGTCGATGTCCGGCATCGAGATGCGCTCCGGATTCAGGAAGCGCTCGAACAGAAGGTCGAATTTGAGCGGGCAGATATCCGTTATGCGGAGGCAATAGGCCACGAGTGATCCCGCTGCTGATCCACGGCCCGGACCTACCGGAATTCCCTTTGCGCGAGCGGCAGCAATGAAGTCATGAACGATCAGGAAGTAGCCGGCGTATCCCGTTTTCGTGATGACATCGAGCTCGTACTTCAGCCGCTCCTGAACCTCATTCGACAGCACTTCGCCGTACCGCTCGTGCGCGCCCTTCTCGGAGAGAGTGACGAGCAGATCGTTTTCCGTTGCGACATTGGCTGGAAGCGGAAACGCAGGAACCTGGTACTGCTTCGAGAGTTTTACTCCCGCTTCCTCTCCAATCCTGAGTGTGTTCTCGATTACATCGGGCCGATCGGGGAACGAGCTTCTGATCTCGTCGACATTCTTGAAGTACAGGCCTTCGTCGTACCGCATGCGGTCAGTGGCCGTGTAATCCTTGCCGAGTCCGATGCAGAGAAGAATGTCGTGCGAATCGTGGTCTTCACGGCGGAGGAAGTGGGCGTCATTCGTTGCGACAACGGGCAGACTCAGCTCGGACGCAAGCTTCAGCACCCGGCGGTTCAGCTCTGCCTGTCCTTCTGAGTTGTGTGCCTGAACTTCGAGATAGTAATTGTCCCTGAAGACATCCGCGTACCATGACGCTGCCTCCCGCGCACCTTCCCAATTGTCCCTGAGAAGATTCGACGCGACTTCGCCTGCCATGCAGGCGGAGCTGATTATCAGGCCTTCGTTGTACTTCGCGAGAAGCTCGCGGTCCACGCGCGGACGGGAGTAAAACCCCTCCGTATACGCAAGGGACGAAAGCTTCACCAGATTGCGATAGCCGATAGCGTTCTTTGCAAGAATTACGAGATGGAAATAGGGCTTCCTGTTGCCCTCGCGCTCCTTTGTTCGGCGATCCCCTGGCGCGACATACGCTTCCATCCCGATCAGCGGACGGATGCCCGCCTTGTGTGCTTTTTCCTGGAATTCCCAGGCGCAGTGCATGTTGCCGTGATCGGTGACTGCGAGGGCGGGCTGCTCGAACTCGAGCGCCCGCTCGATCAGGTGATCGATCCTGTTTGCGCCGTCGAGAAGGGAATATTCGGTATGACAGTGAAGATGAACGAATGACACAAAGGAAGATATCGCCTGCGAGCCACGATAGAAACCAATTCGGTCCCCGCCGGGACCAAAAGGCCGCTGCCAAATGAAATAAATTTCCCCCATGCGAATCAGAAAGCGTATCTGGGCTGTCGGAGCTTTGGTCCTGCTCATTGCAGGCATTCTCTCGCCCGCAGGCTGCTACCTGAGCCGAGGGGCGTGGGAGGAAGGAAAGATTCTTGCCCGGCGGCAGCCCATCGCCGACCTTGTGGCGAGCCGGCGGATAGACCCCGTCGTTCGCCGAAAGCTTGAGATAGTCCTCTCAGCCCGGCAGTACGCCAGAGACTCGATCCACCTCAAGACCGAAGAAAGCTTTACCACCTATTCACAGCTGGACCGGGACACGCTGGTGCTGGTGCTCTCAGCCGCGTACCGGGACAAACTCGAGGCGTACACGTGGTGGTTCCCGATTGTCGGCCGCGTTCCCTACAAGGGGTTTTTCGATTTCGACGATGCGAAGCAGGCGGCGAAATCATTGTACGAGGAAGGATACGACGTCGCACTTCGCCCCTCGGCCGCTTTCAGCACGCTCGGCTGGTTTAATGATCCGCTCACGAGTACTACCCTTTCCCGCGATAGCCTCGACCTTGTAAACACAGTTATTCACGAGGTGACACACAACACATTCTACGCGCCGGGGAAAGCGGTCTTCAATGAGTCCTTCGCCAGCTTCGTGGGAGCAAGGGGCGCAGCGGCATTCTTTCGCTCACGAGGGCAGCCAGAGGCTGCAGCGCACGTCGATGCCGAATGGGAAGACGACAAAGTGCTCGGCGATTTCTGGACGCGGCTGGCTGCGTCTCTCGATTCTGCCTACCGGGAGCATCCTGACAGCAAGACAGCAAGAATCGAAGCGAGAGATACCGTATACGCGCGGGCGAGGCGAACGCTTGTGAGTGACATCGGGCCGATGCTCAGGACAATCAGCCCGTTTTACGCCCAGCGTGTCCCTCTCGATAATGC
>DASROK010000100.1:0-4011 GCA_035646915.1 Gemmatimonadaceae bacterium | reverse complement strand
ACGGACGACATCATCGGGACTGTGCGCGACCTCAAGTCGCGTGGCGTTGAATTTCTCAAGGTGCCGGCGACTTATTATGAGAGTGTGCCGACTCGCGTGGGAAAGATCGACGAGGACATTGCGCCGCTTCAGGAGCTTGGAATTCTCGTCGATCGTGACGACGAAGGGTATCTGCTTCAGATCTTCACCAGGCCGGTTGAAGACAGACCGACGCTCTTCTACGAGATCATTCAGCGCAAGGGTGCAAAGAGCTTCGGCGCCGGGAACTTCAAGGCGTTGTTCGAGGCGATCGAGCGCGAGCAGGCGCTGCGAGGCAATCTCTGATGCCCACCTATCACACGCTCGGCGCGATTCCCCGAAAGCGGCACATCGCGTTCAGAAAGCCTGATGGCGGGCTGTACGCTGAAGAGCTGATGGGACACGAAGGATTCACCGGAACTTCTTCGCTTCTCTATCACATCTATCCGCCAACGACGGTGAAGTCTGTGAGACGTGTGAAGGAAACGCTGCTGGAAGCTGATCCTGACCAGACTCTCCATCATCGTCATTTTCTCACGTCGCGCGTGAAGAAAGGCGGCAGCCCGACACTGGATCGGCTGCCGATTCTTTTTAATCAGGATATCGCGATGTACTACGCGGAGCCTGACCAGACGGATCCGTTTTTTTATCGGAATGCACAGGCTGATGAGCTGGTTTACGTGAGCAAGGGGAAGGGAGTTCTCGAGACGGTTTTCGGCGAGCTGCCTTATGGAGAAGGCGATTACCTGATCATCCATCGCGGCATTCTTCACCGTTATCGAATGGATTCGGGATCTGCGCAGAAGCTCGTGATTTTCGAGAGCCGCGGGCACGTGCGCACTCCCAAGAGGTACCGGAATGAATTTGGACAGCTTGTGGAAGGTGCGCCGTATTCGGAGCGTGACATCAGACGGCCCCTGACGCTCGCTCCACACGATGAGAAAGGGGATTTCCCGCTGTATGTGAAGCAGTACAACGGAATCAACGAGCTCGTTCTCGATCACCATCCATTTGACGTCGTCGGATGGGACGGATATTTCTATCCGTGGGCGTTCAACATCATGGATTTCGAGCCGATTGTTGGCCGGGTTCATCAGCCGCCGCCGGTGCATCAGACTTTTCAGGGCGACGGGTTTGTTGTGTGCTCATTCTGTCCGCGCCCATACGATTTTCATCCCGAGGCGATTCCGGCTCCGTACAATCACAGCAACGTCGATTCCGATGAAGTGCTGTACTATGCCTCGAGCGAGTTCATGAGCAGGAAGGGAATCGAGTTCGGAAGCATCACGCACCATCCTGATGGAATTCCGCACGGCCCGCATCCAGGACGAGCCGAAGCTTCGATTGGCGCGAAATACACTGATGAGCTTGCGGTGATGATGGACAGCTTCCGGCCGCTGAAAGTGGCGAAGCAGGCCATGGGAATCGAGGATCCCGCGTATCACAAGTCGTGGCTCGATGTCCAGCACGAGCAGTTTAGTCCACCTACCTCCTAGGCTCTCTGGGTTTGGCAGGTATTGAAGACGTCCAGAAGTCCACAATAGCTGCCAGCCAAGACAATGATCGAACCAATCTGGACGCCGTCGACCGAGCGTGTTCACGCGTCGAACATGTACGCGTTCATGCGGCAGCATGGATTCGACTCGTACAAGGACTTGTACGAATGGTCGGTGCTCCATCCCGAAGAGTTCTGGCCGGAGATGTGGAAGTTTGCGGACATCATCGGTGATTCATGGGACGATGTTGTGCATGGACTCGATCGCATGGCACCCCCTGATCGCGATCTTGGACCGCGATGGTTCCTCGGCGCACGACTCAACTTCGCCGAGAACCTGTTACGGTATCGCGATGAGCGTGACGCGATTGTCGCGTGGAATGAAAGCGGACGCCAGCGTGTAATCTCGTGGGCCGCGCTGCATGATCAAGTTGCGCGCGTTGCCGCTGCGCTTCGCGAGCACGGAGTGAGATCAGGCGATCGCGTCGCCGCGTTTCTGCCGAACATTCCGGAAGCTGTCATCGCAATGCTGGCGACAGCATCGATTGGTGCCGTGTGGTCGTCGTGCTCTCCCGATTTCGGCGTTCAGGGCGTGCTCGACCGGTTCGGGCAGATCGAGCCCAGGATCCTTTTCACGGCTGACAGCTACACATACTCCGGTAAGCACATCGATTGCCTCGATCGCGCAGGAGAGGTGGCGAGCAGGATTCCGTCGATTGAGCAGGTAGTCGTAGTTCCCTATGGCGACAGGAAACCCGACATATCTGCGATCTCCCGGTCGACGTTATGGGACGAGTTTGCGGCCAGCTCGTGGGGCACGGTGGAATTCGAGCGGCTTCCCTTCGATCATCCGCTTTACATCCTCTATTCGTCGGGCACCACGGGCCTTCCGAAGTGCATGATACATGGAGCAGGAGGAACACTGCTCCAGCACTTCAAGGAGCTGCTCCTTCACACTGACCTCAAGCGCGACGACCGCGTGTTCTACTTCACCACACTCGGCTGGATGATGTGGAACTGGCTGATGAGCGCGCTCGCAGTCGGATCGACGATCGTATTGTATGATGGTGCTCCTTTTCCATCGGAAGCCGATCTGTTGTGGAGGATGGCAGCCGAGGAAAACGTCTCGGTGTTTGGAACCAGCGCACGATTTCTGGCGATGTGCGAGAAGCAGTCGATCGAGCCTTCCCGGCATCACCTCTCATCACTGAAAACGATTCTGTCCACGGGGAGCCCGCTCGCGGTCAACAGCTTCGACTGGGTTTACTCCCATGTGAAGAAGGATGTGCATCTGGCAAGCATCAGCGGCGGAACTGACATCGTCTCCTGTTTTGCCGGCGGGAATCCAATCGCTCCCGTCTACCGGGGCGAGCTTCAATGCCGAGCGCTCGCGATGGCAGTTCACGTTTTCGATGACGATGGAAATCCGGTTGTGGAAGAACCGGGCGAGCTTGTCTGCACCAGGCCGTTCGTCAGCATGCCGATCGGATTCTGGAACGATCCTGATGGCGCAAAGTACCACGCTGCGTATTTCGAGAAATATCCCGGAGTGTGGCGGCACGGCGACTGGAGCGAGATCACATCCCATGACGGGATGATCATCTACGGCCGCAGCGACGCGACGCTCAACCCTGGTGGAGTGAGAATCGGAACTGCGGAGATTTATCGCCAGGTGGAGCAGCTGCCCGAGATACTGGAGAGCGTCGCAATCGGGCAGGAAATCACTGGCGGTGCGCCAGGCGACGTTCGTGTGGTTTTATTCGTCAGGCTGCGCGAAGGAGAAGCGCTCGACGAATCACTGAGAGAAAGAATCCGGAAGCAGATTCGGGACAACACGAGCCCGCTTCACGTTCCGAAAAAAATCATTCAGGTCCGGGATATTCCGCGAACCATCAGCAACAAGATCAGCGAGCTTGCAGTTCGTGACGTGATTCATGGCAGGGCAGTGAGCAATACAGAAGCGCTCGCAAATCCCGCGTCGCTCGCTCTCTTCGAGAACCTGGATGAGCTAAGGACTTAGGCGCGGAGTACTGCCAGCGCCGCCGACAGTTGGAATCGCGGTGCCGGGATCGTTCTTCGGGTGCAGGTCAACGGTCATGAGCGCGGTATTCTCGACCGGAACAATTTCCGCGACCCTTCTCTTCGCGTAGTAAAGAAAGAAAAACTGGCCGGTCGAGCCAAGCAGCAGCGGCTGCTCACTGTAGCTGATTCCGTCGTTGCGCGTGAATGAAACACGGCGCCCCGCGCCGGCTCTCACCTGATCGGCGCGGCGGTCAGCGAATGCTTTGGTGAGGACAGCCGCTGAAAGCAGAACGAGCATCGTCCCTGCAATCAGACGAACCTGCGGAGTGTTCAACTTCATGTGCTGGCGGACCGACTTTCTTCTTCCTGCGAGCCACGAGATCCCGATCAGAACAACGGCGGGCACGAAGATGGAAAGCATTGTCCCGGGATTCCGCATGGGCGCGAGGAAGAAATCCTGGGGAGCGGAATAGTAG
>DASROK010000099.1:0-2503 GCA_035646915.1 Gemmatimonadaceae bacterium | reverse complement strand
CGTATCCTCTGCAACCTTTGCGATTCTGGCGATCCGACTGGCATCGCCGAGCATGAATCCCAGGCGAACACCCGGTGCGATCAGCTTTGTAAACGAGCTCATGTGCAGTGTCTGTTCGGGAGCAAGCGAGAACAGCGTGGGTTCTTCCGCTCCGCGATAACGCAGCAGGCGATACGGAGCATCTTCGAGAACGATGAACTTATAGCGGCGGGCGAGTTCGGCGATCTGCTGCCGCTTCGCGCGCGAACACGTGGCGCCTGCCGGGTTCTGAAAGTCCGCGATGATGTAGAAGAATTTCGGCACGCGTGTTTTCAAAGCGGACTCGAGCGCATCGATGTTCGGGCCATCGCTTTCGAGCGGGATGCCTGTTATTTCCGCGCCATGGCGTCGAAACGCGAGAATGCTGCGATCGTATGTCGGGGATTCCGTGAAGACGGTATCGCCAGGCTTCAGCATTTCACGGCAAAGGAATTCGACGAGTTCCAGTGATCCATTGCCGGTGAGCACCTGGTTGGACTCCACCTTCTGCCATGAGGCGATCCAGTCGCGCAGCGGTGCGAAACCGGCAGCGGGGCCGTATTGAAGAATTGCTGGTCCGTGCTCTTTGATCACCGCAGTGGCGGCGTCTCGCAGTTCGTCCAGCGGGAATGATTCATTGGCGGGGACTCCGCGCGTAAAATTGATCGGCTCGAGCGTTGACATCCTTACTCCTAATGGGATCTTATGACGCGGCGGGTTCAACAAGCGCGGCGACGGAGCCGCGGCTGTGCGGCAGTCTCCAGTCAGGTCCGTAGGCGTGAATCCGATCGCGTTTGGTTTCGGCTTCTTCGAGTGCGCAGGTAGAAACGATGCTGCTGCCCGTGCGGTCCGCTTCCAGTGTGCAGGACATCGCCTGAGCTGACGGCATACCTAGGACGGCCTGCAACATCTCCACGACGTAGTCGATCGTATGATCCTCATCGTTGAGAATGATGACATGGTAGAGGTGATCCCGTTGAGCCGAAGAATTTTCGTCGAGTTGAGGTTCAAGGGTGATTTTTCCTGACACTGTCATAGTCTACTATCCGACTCGAATTGGGGACAGTGACCAATTTCCTGTCTTTCGCGGAATGAAGGATTCATGGGCGAATACACCATAGGCATTATTGACGACGATTCGTCTGCTCGAGAGGTTCTGAAAGCGTTTCTCGAGCGGGAGCATTATCAGGTGATCATGGCGAGCAGCTATGAGGAGACACTGGCGCTCGCCAAAGAGAAACGCTTCGATGCGTTTCTGATGGATATCCAGGTTGGCGGGCACAGCGGCATCGAGTTTTGCCGCAACATCCGCTCCATGGAATCCCACCGCCACACTCCCATCATCTGCTTCACGAGTCAGGACGATCCTCAAGTCTTGCTCAGCGCCTTTAACGCCGGCGCGGACGATTTCATCAACAAGCCCATCAATTTTGTTTCATTGATCGCACGCTTGAAGCTGCAGCTTCAGAAGACCGATTACTTCATCAAGCTTGAACGCGCCCAGCAAATGTTGACGCGCTACCTCTCTCCGCGAGTGGCGAGCGTGGCGCTGGAGTACTCCGGAACAGGTACCATTGCGGCGCCAGTGGAGTGCAACGTGGCGATCTGCTTCACGGATATCCGCGGCTTCACGGAACGGTCGGAGAAGATGGACCCCGGGCAATTGTTTTCTTCGGTCAGCGGCCACCTTCGTCGACAGGTGGAACTCGTTTACAAGTACGGTGGCTATATCGATAAATTCAATGGCGATGGAATCATGGCTGTCTTTGATGGCGAGAACATGGTGTTGAAGTCGTGCCTCTGTGCGTTGGGGATCCTCGAAGAGGCGTCCCGCATCAATCCCGATGAAGAGAAATTTCCGATCGGAATCGGCATCCACGTGGGGAGGGTGATGATGGGGAACATCGGATCACTCGACCATTTGGACTATTCCGTCATCGGGCAGGTGGTGAATCTGGCCGCTCGGCTCTGCGGTCATGCAGAACCCGAGACGATTGTCGTATCGACGGCCGTGCGTGATGCCGTGGGCCCAAACGCGGGTCTGGATTTCCTGGATCGACGCGAAGTGAAAGTCCGCGGCGTTAGTGGGATGGTCCAGGTCTTCAGCCTGGCTGCTAGTTCATCCTCACCGAACTCATGATGTTCTGAAATGTCGTTTGATACTGCGACATCGCCTTACTCGGCACCACCCAGACGAAATACTGCAGCTCAGTTGTCGAGCGGAACACCGTAATCAGCACGTCGGTCTCGGTTCCCCCGAAGGGACTGTCGTTCGTCAGTTCCGTAAGCTGACCCGGCCGGCTATCCACGCGCGTCTGCACTCGCGATCGCGAGACCTTCATATTCGGATTTCCCTGTCGGAGCATATCGATCAACTGATTCGTTGCCTCATCGAGGCTGCGCGCGTTCTGCGGCTTGAAGATGTCGATGATCATCCCATAGCCGAGATTGCCTTTTTCATCGGCCGCACCCTCGGGTGCAACCG
>DASROK010000098.1:0-5921 GCA_035646915.1 Gemmatimonadaceae bacterium | reverse complement strand
CTCCAGTCATGCTGATTGCGGCATCGGTCGGGCTCGCGCTGCTGTTCATCAACGTTCCCGTCCTGGTATGGAGAGCATCAAGCGCTCGCGATGACAGCTGGGCGCGATCGTATTCGTTCATCTGGCTCGTGACCTTCGCTGCACTTGCTGTGATCGGGAGATTGACGATAAGCGCCGGGCCGGCTGCAACCATTCCAGTTGCGATTGCAGGCGTCGTCGCGTTTCTCGTGGTCGCAATTCGATGGGTAAGGGACGCGTCGATCAAGTTCGCCCCGGGTCTGCTCGCAGCGAGCGCGTTCTTCTCCACCTGGATTGCAGGCATTGTGTGGGGCCGCATCTACAAGAGCCCGCTGTTTTTCGAGATGCTGATCGGCACCGGAGTCGTGCACCACGATAGCGTCACGCTCGCTGCACTTGGCAGCATGCTGCGCACCTATCACGTCGCGACGATGGGACTCGACGGGCTTCTGTACATGGCGTACCACTGGGGATCGCCGTGGCTCTTTGCCCAGCTGTCGAACCTCACTGGGCAGTCGGTCCTCACGTTCTACCAGCTGGGATATCCACTCACGATGATCCCGCTCTTCTTCGGAAGCGTGATCGCATTTGCAATTCAGATGAGCGGGCGCGATCTGACGCGCGAATGGCTCACCTGGATTCTTTTCATAGCCGCGACAATAGGCATCTTCCCGATCACCGGGATGGACGCGATAGGCGTATGGACGTCGAACCTGATGATCTCGGAGTCATATGCTGTCGCAGTGCCGGTTGCCCTGATGATTGTCGCAACCGTCTGGGTTTTCTGGCGTCAGCGTGGAAATGCAGTAATGACAGGCAACGGGAGTATCGCTGACTTTGGCTTCCTTGCAATCTTCCTCGCCGCAGGGCTCGTCGCCCTCGGCTATGTGAAGATATCATTCATGATTCTCGGAGCCGGGGCGGCAGGTTATGCAGCGCTTCGAGTGGGAGCATGGCGACAGTGGCCACTCGTTCTGATCGGGTCGTGGATCCTGGGAATTGTCGCTGTCACTTTTCAGAGAGTATCGCTCGTCGCACATCGCGAAGGACTGGTGCCCTTCGACTTTCTCAAGGGATTTGTGCCGAGGGAGTGGTGGGTTTTCTTCGTGTTGGCGCAGCTGTTCTGGACTCTGCTGTACGTGGTGCTTCGGCTTCGACAGGAAAAGGCCAAGACAGTTGGTGATGTGATCGGCCTTGCTCGCGCGAGGCGAATACTCGATGTCGAAGTGCTTCTGGCTATCGCCGTAGCGGGAATCCTCCCGGGATTCATCATGCACATCGATGGTGGATCTGCGTTCTATTTCTCAGACATTCAGCGCTGGATCGCGCTTGCCCTGCTGATCACATCAGCGGCAGCGCTCTTTCCCCGAATCGAGTGGAACCAGAAGTCCGGACTCGCCAAAGCTGCGATTGCTTTCGTTGCGTTTCCATTTGTCGTGTCGACGGCGCGGAATTCAGTCCACTGGACCACGCGAATGCTCAGGGCAAACGCTGAGCTTCGTCACACCCTGTATCCGGCGGCTGAGCGCGCAGCAATAACTCCCGGCATTCGGTCCCTCCCAAACCTCGCTGATCCAGCGAAGCTCGATGCCGGACTCAAGTCATCCGTCAACTACAATCCGATAGAAGGATTGCTCGAGCTCGACAAGGCGGACCTTGCATTCAAGCGAACGACGATTGCTTTTGTGCCGCAGTCCGAGACGAGGTACTGGACGCTGCTCAAACGGCCGGGAGCGTGTGCGTTCTCGGGGTTCGTTGTTCCAGCGCTTACCGGCATTGCAATGATCGATGGAATGCCGGCCGCCGACTGCAAGCTGAGTCCTTATTACGGCCTGAGTCTCTACAGGCATCGCACCGGCCCGCAGGTCGTCAACGCCGAGACGAACCGCGCGCTTTGCATTCGTGTCGATAAATCGCGATTCGATCGAGTCATCCGGCTGCATTTTGATCAGGCAGGTCGCATGAGCTACTCCGTGCTCTGCGGCGAATCGCGATGATGAGAGACGTCGAGAACAGGGAGACTTCGGTAGTTGCTGCCTCGATTGCAGCTGCTGTGCTTGCCGCGATCTACTGGATCTCGCGAATTGGATTTGCGAATCCTGTGAGGCCCGTGGTCGAAGCGCTCGGCCTCTCACTCTTTCTGATCGCAGCTCCTCTCTGGCTTGCGCGCGGCATAAAACGACGTGAATGGTGGACATCGCAGTCGGTGATCGCGATCGAGTGCATTGCGGTGACAGTTCTTGCCGGAGTCATTGCAAATCGAACGGGCTTCAGCACTTCGATTCTGTTCGCGGCAATCGGAATTATTCTCGCCGCCTGGACGTTCCTGAGATGGCTTCGCGCGGGAAGCGTGAAGTCGTCGCTGATCTTCATGCTCGGTGCGGTTGTCTTTTCGATCTGGTGCGCCGGAGTCATCTGGGGCTCCCGCTACAAAATGCCGCTTTTCTGGGAGACACTCTCACTCAAGGCGAACATCCATCACGACACGTTCTACTACGGCAGCATGGCGAACATGCTGCAGACTTATGGAACTCCGTCAACGGGACTCGACGGAATTCCGCCGGTTCATTACCACTTTGGATCACCCGTCATCTTTGCAAAATGGGCCGACCTGCTCGGGCTCGACGTTCTGAGTTTTTACAGTCTTGGATATCCCATCGTGGTTCTGCCACTCTTCTTTTCGGGAATCCTTACGTTCGCGGTCGAGCTTCGCGGTGCATTCGGCGCGCGTGATAATCCATTAAGAAATGACTGGCGAGTGTGGCTCGTATTTCTTGCGGCCACTGTCGGTTTCATTCCGACCAGCGCCCTGGATGCTCTCGCGGTGTGGAACTCGAACGCATTCATATCCGAATCGTATCTGATCGCTGTCCCGGTGTTCATGTTCGTGCTCGGCGCCGCTGTCGCCGCTCGTGAGAAGATGCCGGCGAGCTTCCTGTTCGGATTCGTTCCGTTCATGCTTGCAATGCTTGGCTTTCTCAAGATTTCCCTGATGCTGCTGGGGTTCGGGCTTCTGTGGTATCTGGCGCTCAGGCTTCGCGATCGCCGAGTGATCGGGGCGGCGATTGTCTCGACACTGACTGTCGCAAATGCATACCTGATTGTGCAGGTGCCGGCACAGAATGGCGGAATATCGCCGCTGCATTTCATGCGATACGACGCGCTCGAGGGATGGCAGCAGTTCTTTCCGCTGATTCATCTCCTGTGGACGTGGGTTTACGTCTGGCTTCGTGCGCGGGAAGAGAAAATCCGGGACTGGCGCGCGTTCACTTCGGCGCTGGGTTCATATCGAATCATCGACGTCGAAGTGGTTCTCGTGATTGCCGTGCTTGGATTCATCCCTGGCGAGGTGGTTTCGATTCACGGCGGCTCAGCAGTGTACTTCTCCGATGTTCAGCGCTGGCTGGCACTGGCTTTCATCATTGGCCGGATGCCGTTCTGGGTGAAGCCGGTCTCGGAACGTATCAGTAAAGGGAAAGGATTCAGTGCTGTCAGACTTTCCACGATAGCAGGCGTTTTCATTGCAGCTCCTTTCGTTGCCACACTTTTCATAAATCTGGCCCAATGGCCTGCGCGGGTGCTGCGCGCAAACCTCGCGACGCGGCGCGAGCTTGCGGCTGGCCATGCATCGTACTTGCCCATCGTTACGGCCTTGCGCGACATTGCCCGCCTGCCGGAAGCACAGCGAAAGCAGTCACTGCTGTTCATCCCGCAATCGAGCACCCAGTACTGGTCGATGTTCACAGCCGATGGACGGTGCGCTTTCACGCCGATGATCGCGCCGGCAATCGCGTCTGTCGCAATGCTGGATGGAATGCCGGCATCAGACTGCCCGGTGACGGACCAGTACAACATGCCGGTGTATGCCTGGCGCACACGGCCGCAGTCAGCTTCCGATACAACCGACCAGGCGCTGTGCAAGCGCGCCCGAACGAAAGGATTCCACAATGTGATCGTGCTCGACGCGCCGGGCAGAGAATTGCCTCGCCGCAGGCGCATCGACTGCTATCTTCTGTGAGCCATGATTGAGACTCTAAAGTCCGGGGACCAGCTCCTAGCTGTGATCGTATCGGGGAAATTCCGCGAGCCGGGAATTCATTTCTTCACTCCGAACGATCTCTCGCAGCAGCTCGCGTACATGAGGCATCCGGCCGGGAAGGTCATCGATCCCCATGTGCACAACCCGGTGAGCCGGAACGTGCACTATACGCAGGAAGTTCTCTTCATCAAGCGTGGAAAGCTGCGAGTCGATTTCTACGATGACAGCCAGAAGTATCTCGAGAGCAGAATTCTCGAGGAAGGCGACGTGATTCTGCTCGCCACCGGCGGCCATGGATTCGAGGTTCTCGAGGAGATCGAGATGATCGAAGTAAAACAGGGGCCATACGCCGGCGATCAGGACAAGACACGATTCACAGGCGTCGATGCCGACCGGATTCACGTCAAGCAATAGCGCGTGATCGACGGCAAGCGTGTGATTGTCGTTCTTCCCGCCTACAATGCCGGAAGAACGCTCGAGAAAACAATTTCCGAAATCCCGATGGGAATTGTCGACGAGCTTCTACTTGTCGACGACGCATCCGGAGATGACACCGTCGCAGTCGCCGAGCGGCTCGGCATTCCGTACATCGTCCATCCGGAGAACCGCGGATACGGCGGAAATCAGAAAACGTGCTACACCGAAGCGCTCAAGCGTGGAGCAGACATCGTCACGATGCTTCACCCCGACTATCAGTACTCTCCGCGTTTGATCGAGGCCATGGTGCCGCTGGCAGCGTCAGGCGAATTCGATGTCGTCCTCGGATCCCGCATTCTCGGCGAGGGCGCGCTTGCCGGCGGGATGCCGTTCTACAAATACGTATCGAACAGAGCGCTGACCGCGTTCGAGAACATTCTGCTCGGCCTCAAGTTGTCGGAGTATCACACAGGATATCGAACATTCCGGCGGGAAGTACTCCAGGCTTTGCCGCTGCACGAATGCTCGGACGACTTTCTCTTTGACAACCAGATTCTCGCTCAGGCGGCGATGTTCGGATACCGGATCGGCGAGATATCGTGTCCCACGAAGTATTTCGCCGAAGCATCGTCGATCAATTTCCGGCGATCTGTCGTGTACGGGCTGGGCGTGCTCGACACGTCGATTCGCTTTCGCATGCACAAGGCCGGAATGAAGCGCGACAAGCTCTTCGACGCATCTGGGCGGAAGCTTGAAAGTTGAGGAACGCCCGCGGATAAATCCTGCCGTCCTCTGGACAGCTCTCGCGGGTTACGTCGCCCTCGTCGCCGGGCTTGGATTCTTCCATGAGATGTGGCGCGACGAAGTCAGAGCATTGTCCGTCGCGAGGGAAATGTCATCGTGGGGCTCGCTGCTTTCGGAGCTGCCACTCGAGGGACATCCTGTTCTATGGTATGTGGTGCTGCGGGTTGGCTATGCGCTGACCCACTCCCATTTCGTGCTTCCGGCTGCGGCCGGCATCATTGCCGTCGCCGCCGCCTATCTCATCCTGCGTTACGCGCCTTTTCCTCTCTGGCTCCGGCTGCTGCCGATTTTCGGAGCATTTCTTGGATATGAGCTGAGCGTCTCCGCCAGAAATTACGGCCTGGGTGTGCTGCTGATGCTGACGTCATGTCTCGCGTTTCGCCGCCGCACCGAGAGCCCTGCGCTGCTAGGGATCTCACTTTTTCTCCTTGCAAACACGAGCATTCACGCAGCGATGGCGACACTCGTCATACTGCTGTACTGGTTGCTCGATTTCCGCGATTCTGAGAGACGCGCCGACATTGTCTCGATCAAATCAATTGTTGGCTTTGCGCTCGCTGTGGGCGGAGTAGCGTTCGCGATATCGACGTCTAGCCCGCCTGCTGATGTGTCGTGGTCAGTGTCGCTGACCACTCTCGATTAC
>DASROK010000097.1:0-2245 GCA_035646915.1 Gemmatimonadaceae bacterium | reverse complement strand
TCTTTCGACCGATGAGCGCCACCCAACTCCCGCGCAAAACAATTTTCAGCGGCATTGCCCTCCCGGTCTTCTCGTGGGGCCTGCCGTTTCACAGCCTGATGGTTGCCATGATATTCGGCGGATTCGGCCTTTCGGCTGCGGCGGCACGAGGGATTGCCGCGTGGAAGGAAATCGCGGTCATCGGCATGATCGTGCTCGTCATGCTGCGTGCCGTTGCGGGAAAGGGGCCGCGCGTTTCGATATCGTGGATAGACATCGCCGTCGCGTCACTGCTCGTGATTGCCGGAGCGTTTTTCATCGGCGGCAAAGTTCTGCTGCAAATCGAGCTGCCACCCGGGGCCGAGCTCTACGGGCTGCGCGACATTGCATTCTTTCTTCTTCTTTACTTCGTAGGGAGAGCAAGTCCTGAGATTGTCGATGATCCCGACACGCTGAGGCGGCTGTACATCGTCCTCGTCCTGACGTGTGCGATCGCAATCGTCGAGCGAATCTTCGTGACTCCCGACATGCTGGTGCTGCTTGGCGTCGCTTCGTACTTCCAGGATTTTCTCAACGTGTCGGCATTCACTGTCGGCAACGACTTCGGCCTGCCGATGAATTACTGGACGCGGATTGGCAACGTGGAGGTGCAGCGCGCAGGCTCGGTGTACCTGTCGAGCCAGGGATTCGCAGTGCCGTTTCTCATTCTGCTTCCAGTGGCGACTGCGTGGGTATTCGGGCAGAAGCGGATCACGACTTCGATGAAAATCGAATACGCGATAATCTGGGCTGGCCTGCTGCTCAGCATCACACGAATGACGATAATCGTCTGCGCGATTCAGCTCGTGCTCGTAATTCTCATGCTGAAGAAGCCTGAATGGGCTGTTGCGGGACTCACTGTCGGATGTGTCGCCGCTCTCGTGTCGATGTTCCTGGTACCTGGGCTTCCTGGATTTATCTGGGATACGCTCACGTGGCAAACGGGGAGCAGCGCATCGCATATGAAAGACTGGAGCAAAGGCTTCACCGCTTTCTTCGAGCACCCGTGGGGCGCCGGACTCGGAACAACCGACCAGTCGGCAGTGAGATTCGGCGTCGAGCCGCTCACGGCGGATAACGGCTACTTCAAGTACGCTGTCGAGCTAGGAATTCAGGGGCTCATCGCGCTCCTCGCGGTTTTCTTCGGCATCCTCGGCGCATCGTTCAGACTCGCGCGTCATGGAAGCACGCACAGCCGGCGACTAATGGGCACCGTTGTGCTGTTCACCACAATCGGCGTGATGCTGAATGCAACCACGGGAGTTGTGTTCAATGCGCTGGTGCTTTCCTATCTCTATTTCTGGTTTGCAGGCGCAGTGGTGACTGTCGCGCAGAAGGAGTTCGAAGTGCAGCGTGCGCCGGAGGCGCATCTCGAGCTTTCGCCCGCATGACGCATGCAGCACGGCCTGAAGCGAAGATAATCCGGGCAGGCAGGAGATACTTCGTTCAGACTCCGAACAAGCGGTTTCCGCTCGAGCCGCATTTTCTCTTTCCGTTCTTTCTCCTCACGCGAAAAAAATTCGCCGCCCTGTTTCCCGGAGCGACGATTCATGTCGAAAAAATGCTTGGGCTGACGAAATCATTCGTCGCCTTCAAAGGGTGGGAAGAGATCTAGGAAGCGATCGCTACCCTCAAATGGCGCGTCGCTTCAGTGAGCGCGTCTGTCGCAATTGGACACACGTGCTTGCCAACACCTGATCGTATGATCTTGAGTGCAGCATCGCGCGACAGTCCTGCGCGATACGGACGGTGCGCAGTCAGCGCTTCATATATGTCTGCCACACAAAGAATTCTCGCGGGAATGTCGAGCTCCTCGGCCTTCACGCCCCACGGATAACCGGTTCCGTCCAGCTTTTCGTGGTGAAGCGCTGCCGTTCTCGCAAAGCCCGCGAAGGCACCTACGCGCTGAAGAATCTCCCAGGTGTAGAGCGGATGGCGCTGCATTTCCTTGCGCTCTTCGTCGGTCATCGGACCGGCTTTGTCGAGTATGCTCGACGACACTCCGAGCTTGCCGACATCATGAAGAAGCGCTGCGCGATTGAGAATCGCTACTTCGCGTTTTTCAAAGCCAAGCTCGAACGCAGTAGCTCTCGCATATTTTGCGACGTTCGTCGAATGCTGATACGTGTAGGATGATTTGGCGTCGATGATTTCGGCGAATGCCCGCGCTACGTCATCGAGCCCGCGGTCGTCCACAAACCGCGTGTGCTGCTGGGGCTCGACCGCG
>DASROK010000096.1:0-2138 GCA_035646915.1 Gemmatimonadaceae bacterium | reverse complement strand
GCACGGCACCGGAGAATCCCGGCATTCTCTTCCAACCGGTGCCGTGCACGCACTGCGAGAACGCGCCGTGCGAGCTCGTGTGCCCGGTCAGCGCGACGTCACACAGCGTCGAAGGGTTGAACGAACAGACCTACAACCGCTGCGTCGGCACGCGCTATTGCTCCAACAACTGTCCATACAAGGTTCGGCGCTTCAACTTTCTTCAATACGCCGACTATGAGACACCGACTTTCAAGATGCTGAATAATCCCGATGTCACCGTGCGCAGCCGCGGCGTCATGGAAAAGTGCACGTACTGCGTTCAGCGCATCAATGGCGCCCGCATCACGGCCGAGAAGGAAGGACGCCGGATTCGCGACGGCGACATCGTTACGGCATGCCAGGCCACGTGCCCTGCCGATGCGATCGTGTTCGGCGACATCAGTGATCCACGGAGTCGCGTTGCGCGATTGAAATCGGAGCCGCGGGACTATCGTCTGCTCGGCGAACTGAACACGCGCCCGCGCACGACCTATCTGGCCAGGCTGACGAATCCCCATCCCGATGCGCCAAAGGAGAATCGCCGTGTCTGACGGGCAACCCATCATCACGCCGGGATACACCTACGGCAGCGTCACGCAAAAGATCTCGTCGATCGTTCTTGCGCGACGAACACCGTGGGGATGGCTGATCGGTTTCGGAATCTCGTTCGTCCTGCTGACAGTGCTGATGATCGCGGTGACGTACCTGTTGGTGGTCGGTGTCGGCATCTGGGGCATCAACATTCCTGTCGGATGGGGATTTGCGATCGTGAACTTCGTCTGGTGGGTGGGCATCGGACACGCGGGCACGCTGATCTCGGCAATCCTGCTGCTCTTCAGGCAACGCTGGAGAACATCGATCAATCGCTTTGCGGAAGCCATGACGCTCTTTGCGGTCGCCTGCGCGGGGATGTTTCCCATTCTGCATCTCGGAAGGCCGGACCTTTTCTACTGGCTGATTCCCTACCCCAACACCATGGCGCTGTGGCCGCAGTTTCGCAGTCCGCTCGTATGGGATGTGTTTGCCGTCGGGACGTATATGACGGTGTCGTTCCTCTTCTGGTATGTCGGACTCATTCCGGATCTGGGCACGCTCCGTGACCGATCGAAGAGCCGTCTTGGTCAGATCGTCTATGGTTTTTTTGCCATGGGGTGGAGAGGATCGGCAATCCACTGGCATCACCACGAAGTCGCGTACCTGCTGCTTGCGGGACTGGCAACAGCACTCGTCATCTCGGTGCACACCGTCGTCAGCTTCGATTTCGCGGTAGGGATCGTTCCCGGATGGCATTCAACGATCTTTCCGCCGTACTTCGTGGCGGGTGCGATCTATTCGGGATTCGCGATGGTGATGACGCTCGCGATTCCGCTTCGCGCGGCCTACGGGCTTCAGGATTTCATCACGATGAAGCACCTGTCGAACATGGCGAAGGTGATGCTGGCAACGGGCTCGATCGTCGCTTACGGGTACTTCACGGAAGCGTTCATGGCATGGTACAGCGGATCCGGTGTTGAGCTGTACATGGTGGTCAACCGTCTGAGAGGGCCTTACGCGCCGCTCTACTGGGCGCTGCTGGCGACCAACGTTCTCTTGCCCCAGGCGCTGTGGTTCCGGCGCGTGCGGTCGAGCGTTCTTCTGCTGTTTCTTGTCGCAATGAGTGTGAATGTCGGCATGTGGCTCGAGCGTTTCGTCATTGTCGTGACGAGCCTGCATCGCGACTTCCTGCCCTCGTCGTGGGGAATGTATTACCCGACAATCTGGGACTGGGCGACGTTCATCGGCAGCATCGGTCTGTTCCTGACGCTGCTGTTCCTGTTCATTCGATTCCTTCCCGTGATTTCGATTTTTGAAATGCGGCAGATTCTACCGGAACCGCAGAAGAAGGATGCCACATGAGACCAGCGCGGGTGTATGGACTCATGGCGGAGTTTGAGCGTCCCGAGGACCTGCGCAGGGCGGTGCGTACGGTGCGGGAACAAGGCTACCGACGATTGGATGCGTACACGCCGCTGCCAATCGACGGCCTTGCGGAAGAGATGGGAGTTCATTTTTCCTGGCTGCCGCTGATCGTTCTGGTCAGCGGGATCATCGGAGGAGCCGGCGGATTCCTCATGCAG
>DASROK010000095.1:0-2219 GCA_035646915.1 Gemmatimonadaceae bacterium | reverse complement strand
GAATTTCTTCGATTGCGAGCGCGCACTGCGGGACGTTCGATGAATGCTTCAGCAATCCGACATTGCCTGCCATCAACGCAGGAGCGGCGAAACGAAAAACCTGCCAGAAGGGAAAATTCCACGGCATGACTGCGAGCACAGGCCCGATGGGCTGGAAATGAATGATGCCCCTGCCGCCCATGGTCTCGACTTCGATTGGCTCGAGCATCTGCTGCGCTTCATCTGCGTAATAAAAGCAGGCAGATGCGCACTTCTCGGCTTCGGCAATTCCTGCCTTGATGGGTTTGCCCATCTCGAGCGTCATGAGCTGCCCGAGCTCATCCTTTCTCTGGATGAGAATCTCGCCGGCGCGCCTCATCTTCTTTGCGCGATCGGCGAATGATGTGAGCCGATGTTGTGTGTAAGCCTCTACCGCCTTGGAGATTTCCTGCTCGACTTTCTCACTGGTGTGAGAGTCGAATGTCTTCAGTGTTTCGCCAGTTGCTGGATT
Source organism: Gemmatimonadaceae bacterium (assembly GCA_035646915.1). Taxonomy (GTDB): domain Bacteria; phylum Gemmatimonadota; class Gemmatimonadetes; order Gemmatimonadales; family Gemmatimonadaceae; genus UBA4720. Next base: position 1,729 of record DASROK010000095.1, on the reverse strand, counting down.
TACTGTTGCAATCGGCAATGTTGTCTCTCTTCGGAAAAAGCCTATTGATACTGGATATACAACGGCTTCGGCGTGATTCGCAGAAGCTCGCCAGGCGTAAGAAGGGGCTCGCCCTTCTTTGTATCGTTGTGATAGAACAGCTTGAATCCTGTGAACTGCACTGGCTCGGCCTGCACGTAATCGCGATATGAATCGAACTTGAGCCACGGTCCGCCCCAGCCGTCCATGTTGATCACGATCTGAACACGCGGATCGAGACGGATGCCTTTTGCATCGGTGAGCATCTTTCGAGTGAAGCGGTGAACAACAAGAACCTTGGGCGGGAGGTTGTTCGCCTTGACGAGATTCGACAGATAGTTGACCGTCCAGTTCACATCCGCGGAGCTCATCGTTCCGATCTTGCGACCTGGAGGATCTCCGGACTTCATCGAAAACTCCGGATCGAGACCGAGATGTACGTCGGGCCGCTTGAGAAACTGCTCGAGGCGCGGCACCTCAGCCTGCACATTGCTCTTTCCTACCTGAATGTCGAGAAACAAAACTGCGTTTCGGGACTTAGCCCAGGAATACACTTTCTCGACGAGCGTGTCGGGCATGCGAAGCCGATAGTTGCCATCGCGGCCCGGCGCTCCCTGTGCAACTACTACTATAAGATGCAGTGCCGGAAGAACCGGAGTAGAAGGGTCGGCCTTGTTCCACGCTGCGACTTCCTTGTCGAGCTTTGCGAGCATCTCATTTGGTGGAAGCTCGCCAAGGATTCCCATCTTCTTGGAAAGCGGATTGCCGTAGTAGGCGACAATTCTCCGGTCAGGAAGTATCGATCCGGGAAGTGGCGCCGGGCCTTTGACAGGCCAGCGAGTGTCCTTCATTCCCGCGCGAATCGCGGAGACAAGCGCAAGGCTGTCCCTCTTGTTGCGTCCGGGAACGGAGGGGACCGTAATTGCCGGCGGCTTCGCGCTGTCGGCTTTCGCGTTTGCGGCGAGTGTCGTGGAATCGATGGCGACGACCGTCACCGGATCCAGTGCTGGACCGCTGACGACGGGAGGAGTTGCGGGCTGCGCATCGTTTGCCGCACAACCGGCCATGAGCACCATGGCTGCGAGCCAGGGCGCACTGCATTTGAGCGTGTACATGATTCTCGGAGGGGTCACCTGCAAAGTAAACGAGGAGACCGATAGTTGCGACGGTGATTCCCTGACACACATCGCGTGCTCCTCCCGACAGAACGCGCCGCGTCAACGGCGCATCCTGAGGCGTGCGCAAATCCTATCTTCTATTCGCTCTTTTCGTTCTTTTCGGCCTGACCGCTGAAACGGTGGTCGGCCAGCTCTCTAGGTTCTCCGAAGCGACGAGCATTGCCGTCCGCCCGGACAGCCGTCTCTGGCTGGAGGGAGGCTCGAATGTCAAGGACTGGAAGTGCAAAGCCACCGCGATGGAGGCCAGCATTGCCTTTGAGAACTCACCCGAGCACGAACCGGGTGACCGTCCCGTAGTTCGTGGCGCTTTCGTAAAGGTGCCGGTTCGCATGCTCAAATGCGGCGACCGTCACATGGAAGCTCACATGTACGACGCGCTCAAGGCGCCGGCTTCGGCTCCCTCATTTATCATTGCGCAGCTCGACGGTCTTCCGGTATCCGACAGTGTGAGCCGAACAGTCGATGTCACCGGAATGCTGAGCATTGCGGGTGTCAGCCGCCCAATCAGGATCACGGTGCATGGCGATCGCCTT
>DASROK010000094.1:0-2085 GCA_035646915.1 Gemmatimonadaceae bacterium | reverse complement strand
TTCGAAGACTACGACATTCACGGCCGGCGCAGCGGCATGACAAATTTCGGCGTCGCGCCGAGCCAGCTTCAGGGAGTGTCACGGTCGCAGCTGGCCGATGGTGATGGACCGGTTCGCTTCTCGCTCGTTCGCGATGCGGGAACGTTCAACTTCGAAGGCCAGGTTTATCATGGGCGCGGGACGGGATCGTTCACATTCTCGCCCGATCCGCGGTTCGCTCAGCAGATGGTCAGTCGTGGTTACAGTCGTCCGTCGGGTGAAGAACAGTTTCTCCTTGCTCTGCACGACATGGGATACGCCGTCGTCGACGAGCTGAAATCGCAGGGATATTACCGCCCGTCGATCGACGATCTCATCACGATGGGAATGCACGGCGCTCGTCTCGACTTCGTGCGCGGGATCGGATCTCTCGGATATCATCTCAAGGACGTCGACGATCTTGTTGAGATGCGTGATCACGGCGTTACACCGGACTTCATCACTGGATTGCGTGCGGCAGGATACGGAAAGCTCACAGCAGAGCAGCTGGTCGAGCTGCGCGATCACGGCGTGACACCGAAGTACATCAGCGATCTCGCATCATTTGGCTACAACAAACTGACGTCCGACGAAACTCGCGAGCTCCGAGATCATGGCGTTACCGCGGAATACATTCGCGGGCTCGCGCGGGCGGGATACACGCGACTCTCGACGGACGATCTTCTCACCGCGCGCGATCACGGTGTGACTTCGGACTTCGCGGAAGGTTTTAAGAGAATGTATCCGAAGGTGAGTCTCGACGATCTCGTTCGGTTGAGGGATCACGGTGTGACATTGTCATTCGCCGAGCGGGTGCGCGGGTACGATTCCGGGGTGACGATCGACGAGCTTGTTCGCCGGCGCGATCGCGGGGATCGTTTCTAGCCTAACAGAACGCAGGGCAGGATTGCCTGCCCGCGCGCACGCGGTGATATTCGCTGCATGCGTCTAAGGCCATTCGGCCGGATTCTTACTGCATTCTTTTCGCTCTGGTTTGCGTTTACACTCGCCGAGCCAGTGCTTGCGATGCACGACTGTCCCGTTCACGACGGTGTCGGAGCAGTCGGCGCTGCATCGCATCATTCGAATCATCACGGATCCTCGCACAACCAGGCGAAACATCTCTGCAGCTGCCTTGGCGAATGTGCTGCGTGCGCGTTGGTTGCTCTTCCGAGTGCTCCTCGCACCGAGAGCTTTGCCGAAACCACACGCGCGACCGATGATTCTCCGCTGGTTGCCAGCGGTTACGAGCCCGCGTGGGCTGATCACGTTCTTCCCTTCCAGAACGCTCCTCCCGCAGTCTGACGAATAGCGCGCGACGTTTCGCGCTGTTTTCGACCAGCTGAGAGAATCGCGCGTTTCGCGCTCGTTCTCCGCTGCGCGCACATGCGATTCATCAACTGAAAAATTCCTGGGAGCAATCATGTTCACCGTGAAGTCGTTGGATCTTTTAACAACAGTGAAGACGTTCATTGTTCTGGTTCTTATCGGCGTGCCTTGCAATGCCGAGTCACAGCAGCCGATGGTGCATGATTCCACGGCGAGGGATACGGCAACGAGCTGGCTTCCTGCAGTGCGTGTCACAGCCGGCAGGATGACAACGCCGGAGGCGGCGAGTGCTGTCGTCGCAACACCAGCTGCAATCAGAAGTGTTCCGGCGTCGAACGCATTCGAGCTTGTCCGACAAACCGCCGGCGTTGAAGTGCATCAGCAGGGTCAAGGACCAGGCTTCGCGTCCGATGCTGTGATTCGCGGATTTACATCCGATCACTCCACTGACGTTGCCGTCACGATCGACGGCGTTCCGATCAATCAGCCAGTGAATGGTCACTCGGAGGGTTATGCGGATTGGAATGAAATGCTGCCCGAAGCAATTTCGACCATCCGTGTTCTGAAGGGACCGGTCTCGCCATGGATTGGAAATTTTGGAATGGGCGGTGAAGTCGAAGTCGAGACCGCAGCGCTCGCTCAGGGAGTGCGTTGGGCATTGCGCGGCGGCTCGTTTGGGGATGCGCGTGCTTCGATCGTAGCAGGAAATACCGGAACACAGGGCGGCTACATCTTTGC
>DASROK010000093.1:0-8514 GCA_035646915.1 Gemmatimonadaceae bacterium | reverse complement strand
GAACAGGGAAAGGCAGTCGCCGAGATGGAAATGCTGCTGGGACGCGAGCTGTTCGATCCCGCAGGCGAACCGAGGATCACACAATGAACGCTGCGAATCCATTTGCTTCGAGGATTTCAGAGCGGCGAAGCCTGATCACTGGCGCAGCGCTAGTGGCAATCGCTCTCATAATAGTTGCGGTTTTCGCATTGAGAGGCCCCGGGAAAAATCCGGCGGCATCGGCAGAGCATGTTCACACTGCAGCACCAGCCGCAGCAGCGTCGAGCCCTTTGACGATCTCGGCCGATGCTGCAAAGAGAATTGGTGTCACCTTCGCACCCGTCACGCTTGGATCGATGACGCGCGAGATCAGAACGGTAGCACAGGTCACGTACGATGAAACTCTCGTGAAGATAATCTCGCCGAAGATCGACGGATGGGTGGAACAGCTCTACGTCAATTTCACCGGACAGCCAGTGTCGGCGGGCCAGCCATTTCTCAGCGTTTATTCGCCGATGCTTGTATCCGCTCAGGAAGAGCTCATTCTCGCAATGAATCTTAACCAATCGCTCTCCGGAGCATCGAGTGAGACGCTAACGGGATCTTCGGATTTAGCCGCTGCTGCGCGAAGGCGTCTCGAATACTGGGGCATTTCATCAGCCGAAATCGACCGCATCGTGGGCACAGGGCAGGTTAGAAAGAATCTCACACTGCGCTCGCCCGTTAGTGGTGTCGTGATAGAGAAGAATGTGCTTGCCGGCCAGAAGATCATGAGCGGCGAAGCGCTATACAAAATTGCCGACTTGAGCACTGTATGGATCGAAGGTGAGGTTTTCGAGCGCGATCTTCCTTCGATCAGAGTGGGAACGTCAGTGAAAGCGGAATTCGACGCCCTTCCGGGGGAAGTGCGAACTGGACGCGTCTCCTATCTCTATCCCACGCTGAATCCTGAAACACGAACGGCGCGCATCCGCGTCGCGATGGCAAACCCCGGCCTCCGCCTCAAGCCGGGAATGTACGCAACGATCAGAGTCGAAGGCGCCGCGGAGAACGCTGTCAGTGTGCCGCGGTCTGCCGTGCTCTCGACAGGCGAGCGAAGTCTCGTGTTTGTACGGCGCGCGGATGGAATGCTCGAGCCGCGCAATGTCACAACCGGAGAATCGACAGAAGATCGAACGCGAATTATCGCCGGTGTGAAAGTCGGGGAAACAGTCGTGGCATCGGGAACGTTTCTCGTCGACGCAGAATCGAATCTCGGGTCGTCGATGGGCGGAATGGGAGACATGCCCGGAATGGACATCGCCAAGCCGTCAGGGAAAAAGGAGTAATCGCGATGCTCAACCGTGTGATGGAATGGTCGGTCAGGAACAAGCTGATAATCGTACTGCTCACGACCGCAGCGGTCATCGGTGGGCTTTGGGCAGTATCGAGAACGCCACTCGAGGCGCTGCCCGACTTGAGCGACGTTCAGGTGATTGTTCAGGCTGATTACAATGAGCAGGCGCCGCGAATCGTCGAAGATCAGGTGACGTATCCGATCGCAGCGGAAATGCTGAAGGTCCCCGGTGCTGCATCGGTGCGAGGATACTCCTTCTTCGGAGTGTCGTTCGTATACGTGATTTTCAAGGATGGGACGGATCTTTACTGGGCCCGCTCGCGTGTTCTCGAGTACCTGAACGGAATCAAGGGAAAACTTCCAGCGAGTGTAACGCCGACACTCGGGCCAGATGCAACGGGCCTGGGCTGGATCTACCAGTACGCCATAGAAGACACTACCGGTCGAAGAAATCTTGCGGAGCTGAGATCGATTCAGGACTGGTATCTTCGCTATGCGCTCACCGCGGTGCCCGGCGTGTCCGAGGTTGCGACTGTTGGCGGATTCGAGAAGCAGTACCAGGTCGACATCGATCCGGCAAAGCTTCTTGCCTATCGCATCCCGGTTACGAGAGTGATGCAGGCGATCCAGAACGCGAACAGCGACGTCGGAGCAATGGTGGTCGAGCTTTCCGAGCGCGAGCACATGGTGCGCGGTCTCGGATACCTCAAGAACATTTCCGACATCGAGAACATCGTTGTCGGCGCAACGGCATCAGGAACACCGATCCGGGTTGCAGAGCTCGGCAAAGTCACAATCGGTCCTGCAGTGCGGCGCGGCGTTGCGGAGCTCGACGGACGCGGCGATGCAGTCGGCGGAATTGTGGTCATGCGTTTTGGTCAGAACGCGCTCACTACAATCGGGCGCGTCAAGGAAAAACTCAGCGAGGTCGAGCGAAGTCTTCCGACGGGCGTAGTTATCACTCCGGTTTACGACCGCAGTGCGCTGATTAACGAAGCTATCGGTACGCTGCGGGAGAAACTGATCGAGGAAAGCATAGTCGTTGCGCTCGTTTGCCTGATCTTCCTGATGCACGCGCGATCAGCACTGGTCGCCATCCTCACGCTTCCAGTCGGGATCCTCATCGCCTTCATTGCAATGAGGATCGTAGGAGTCGGTGCAGACATCATGTCGCTCGGCGGCATTGCAATCGCGATCGGCGCAATGATCGATGCCGCGATAGTGATGATCGAGAACATGCACAAGCATCTCGAGCGCGCTGTAGCCGAGAAAGAACGCTCACTGGAAGGCTCGGCATCGCCGAATTCGTTCAGGACGTCGGAGCTGACAGTCGCAGAACGATGGAAGGTGGTGATCGACGCGTCGAGAGAAGTGGGACCTGCGCTCTTTTTCTCTCTGCTCATCATTACAGTTTCGTTTCTTCCTGTTTTTACTCTCGAGGGACAGGAGGGGAGGCTGTTTAAGCCGCTCGCATTCACGAAGACATTCGCAATGGCGGCGTCGAGCCTTCTTGCGGTTACGCTGGTTCCGGTCGCGATGGGACTGTTTGTTCGCGGACGCATTTATCGCGAGACAGCGAATCCTGTCAACAGAGCTCTGATCAGCGCGTACCGTCCGATGATCAGATCGGTTCTTGCCAATCGGTGGCCGGTGATTGGCGCTGCGATCGCGCTTCTCGTTCTCACGTGGATTCCGTGGAGCAGAACAGGATCGGAGTTCATGCCGCCGCTGGATGAAGGAACAATCCTGTTCATGCCCACTACTCTACCTGGAGTGAGCATCGCGAGAGCGCGAGAGATTCTTCGTATCCAGGACGCCATCCTCAAGTCGTTCCCTGAAGTGGAGCATGTGTGGGGAAAGGCTGGGCGCGCAAACACCGCAACGGATCCCGCCGGACTCGACATGTTCGAGACGACAATCACGCTCAAGTCACGTGATCAGTGGCGCGCAGGCATGACATACGACCGGTTGATCTCGCAGATGGATTCGGCCGTGAAGATGCCGGGCGTATCCAACGCCTGGACAATGCCAATTCGCGGACGCATCGACATGCTCGCGACCGGTATCCGCACGCCTGTTGGTGTCAAAGTCTTTGGGCCCGATCTCGCCGAGCTCGAAAGAATAGGCCGCAGCGTTGAATCCGCCGTGCAGTCAGTTTCAGGAACTCGAAGCGCATTCGCTGAGCGCGCCGAGTCTGGTTATTACCTCGACATCGACATCGATCGCGCAGCAGCTGCGAGACATGGTCTCAACATCGCTGATGTTCAGACAGTCATCGCCACCGCAATTGGCGGAATGACTATCACGCAGACTGTCGAAGGACGTGAGCGCTACGGTGTGCGCGTGCGATATCCGCAGGAGCTTCGTGACACGCCGGAGAAACTCGCTGATGTGCTCGTGCCCATTGCTCACAACTCGCAGAATCAGTCGACGAGTGCAGGTATGGGCGGAATGAGCGCAACGCCCGCACTATCCGGTGAAGCGCAGGTTCCGCTCGGCCAGATCGCGTCCATCGTAAAGGTCGCCGGTCCAATGGTGGTGCGCACCGAAGGTGCGATGCCGACAGCGTGGGTCTACATCGACGTCGCAGGACGCGATATAGGGAGCTATGTAAGAGATGCCCAGCGAATGGTGGAGCAAATGGTAAAGCTCCCGGAAGGATACTCTATCGCATGGAGCGGCCAGTACGAGTACATGCAGCGCGCCCGCGAGAGAATGAAGCTCGTTATTCCAGCGACACTGGCGCTGATCTTTCTGCTTCTCTATCTCAACTTTCGGAGCGTTGGTGAGACTCTGATAGTGATGCTCTCGCTTCCCTTTGCTCTCATTGGCGGCATCTGGCTCATGTGGTTACTCGGCTACAACTGGTCTGTTGCCGCGGCGATTGGATTCATCGCACTTGCGGGAGTGGCCGCCGAGACTGGAGTGGTGATGCTCATATATCTCGATCATGCGTGGAAAAAGCGCGTCGACAAGGGACGGCCGGCTGCGGTGGATCTTTACGAAGCGATCATGGAGGGTGCAGTGGAGCGCGTTCGTCCCAAGATGATGACGGTAACGGCAATCATGGGAGGATTGCTTCCGATTCTCTGGGGCAGTGGCGCAGGCGGGACGATCATGCGTCGTATAGCCGCACCGATGATCGGCGGAATGATATCGAGCACCGCGCTTACGCTGCTCGTGATTCCGGCGATCTATGCGCTTTGGAAGGAGAGAGAGATCAGAGTTTCGTCGCGCGAAGCGACACCGCGTTCAGTGCCACAATTATCGACGACATTGACATGAGAAGGGCTGACACTTCTGGTCTCAGTGACCAGCCCAGCGTTGTATAAAACGCGCCGGCCGCCACAGGAATCGCGAGGAGATTGTACACGCTCGCCCATGCAAGATTCTGCTTCATTTTGCGAACTGTGGCCTTGCTCAGCCTGATCGCTCTCACGATGTCCATCGGGTCGGATTTCATCAGGATTACCTGCGCTGCCTGCGCCGCGACGTCAGTTCCCGCGCCAATCGCTATTCCGACATTCGCCTGAGCGAGCGCGGGCGCATCATTGATTCCGTCGCCGACCATCGCGACGTTCTTTCCCTGCTTCTGAAGCTCCTTAACGTGCGCGGCCTTGTCTTCCGGTCGCACTTCTGCAAATACGCGGTCGATTCCAACTTCACGCGCGACACGCTCGGCGGTTGGCTTCACGTCTCCGCTCATCAGTATCGGTTCTACGCCGGCGGCACGCAGCTCACGAATCGCTTCCGCGCTCGATGATCGAACGGCATCCGTTATACCGATTACGCCGAGTATTTGATTGCCCCGCGCAACGTAACTGAGTGAGCGCCCTTCATTCGCAAGGCCGGCTCCGATCTCACCAGCTCCATTCATGGCAATGTTCCCGTCGCTCATGAGCTTTGCGCTGCCGATCATTACGCGGTCATTCCCAATGGCCCCGGTCACACCCTTCCCCGTCACATTCTGCACCTGCGACACCGCGCCTAACGCGATGTTTCTTTCCTGCGCGGCGCGAACGATGGCCTGGGATAATGGATGCGTCGATGCGCTCGACACAGTTGCAGCGGTTCGCAGCAGGTCTTCTTCTGCAGTTCCCGCAACAGGCCGGATGTCTGTCACCGTCGGCTTCCCTACCGTCAGAGTTCCGGTCTTGTCGAGAATGATGCTCTGAATGCGGCTCACTCCCTCGAGAGTTGCCGCGTCCTTTATGAGGATGTTGTGTTTCGCCCCGAGTCCGGTGCCTACTGCAACCGCAGTCGGTGTCGCGAGGCCGAGGGCGTCCGGACATGCGATCACAACCGCTGATATCGCAAAGGTCAAAGCGGTGAGGAATGGAGCGTCGGCAATCACCGACCACGCAAAGAACGTGATCAATCCTGCGGATACCGCGACAATGACAAGAATCGCAGCGGCCTTGTCGGCTATCCGCTGGCCCGGTGCTTTGGAGTTCTGTGCTTTTTCGACAAGTGCGGCGATTTGCGCAAGCACAGTTTCGCTGCCGACATGCAGCGCTCGCATCGTAACCGCGCCGCTGACGTTGATGCTTCCGCCAACGAGTGAATCGTCTTTTTTCTTGTGCACCGGATTGCTTTCGCCGGTGACAAGCGCTTCATCGACGTCGGTCTCGCCATCGACGAGATCGCCATCGACAGGAACTTTCTCTCCTGGCAGCAGGCGTATCGAGTCTCCGACAACGACCTCGGAGGTCGGCACCTCCTGTTCGCGTCCATCGCGAATCACTCTGGCCATTGGAGGTACGAGATCGAACAGTGCGCGCAATGCATCTGAAGTTCCGCGACGCGATTTCATCTCCATCCAGTGCCCGAAAAGGACGAAGGTGACGAGCATTGCCGCGGCCTCGAAGTAAGCCGTGTGATATCCGATAAACGTGAGGTAGACGCTGCTCAGATAGGCTGCGAGAACGCCGGTCGCGATGAGCACGGACATGTCGAGCTTCCGGCTCCGTAATGACACGACGCTGCCCGTGATGAAAATCGAGCCAGACCAGAACACAACCGGTGTGGTCAGAGCAAGCGCAATCCAGTTCGATGCAGGTGGCATCATCAGCATCGGCAAACCGGGTACGTGGCCAGTGACGATAACGATGGGAATCGTGAGCACGAGAGCGAACCAGAAGCGTCTCGCCATATCGCGTTCCATCTGCTTGGCCATCGACGGATCACCCATCATCGCCGCATGATCGTGCGTGCGCCGAGGCGCTGCATCACGGTGATGATGCTGACTGTGATCGTGCTCGTGCGTCGGGGGCGGTACCTTTTGTTCAGATGACAGACGGTCCTCACCATGGATATGCGCGGGCGCGGTTTCTCGCTTTCAGGCGAAAGCAGAAAAAATCCCCGCCTCTCACGCAAAACATTGTCCGGGCGAGAGGGCTCGACTTTGCAGTCTTCACGAGCCCGCCTGTAAAGAACAGCCTTCCCCTCCTCTGTATCAATGGCGGCCTGCACTTTGGCCACGAGATTCTGTGGCCAGCACTCGCGCCGCTTTCGCGGAATCGACAGCTGATCTTTTTCGATCAGCGCGGTCGTGGAAAATCAGAGTCGCCTCCGGCAGCGAGATCATCGCGAATCGAGTTCGATGCGGGTGATGCAGTCGCCATTCGCGAAGCGCTCGGAATCGAGAGACTGAACGTGCTGGGACATTCATGGGGCGGTGGCATCGCACTGCTCGCCACTGCGAACGATCAGGATGCAGTCAATCAACTCGTGCTCGTGGATGCAGTTGGGCCAACGAGTGAATGGCTCTCTCACCTTCACGATGCTGCGCTGAATCGTCTCACCGGCGAAAAGCGGGATGCTCTCGCCAAACTTGATCCGGCAGCGCTTCACGTCGATGATATCGAAGCCCATGCGGCTTACACTTCGGCTTTATACCCTGCCTGGTTCGCTGACCGCGATTTCGCAGCGATCTTTTCATCGCCAAAGGCGAACAGCAGCACAGGTGCAGCCGTTGCGGCGCGTTTGAGGCGCGAAGGATATGATTGGACAGATCGAATCTCGACGATTCTTACGCCGACACTCATCCTGCATGGTGATCACGATCTGCTGGACGTGAGTGTCGCAGAATCGATATCACGTCTGATTCCAGGCTCGACGCTTTCAATCATTCATCACGCGGGACACATGCCTTTCTGGGAAGCACCGGAAGAGTTCTTCGCTGATGTGGAAGATTTCTTGCACCCGCGCGCGTCATGACTTCGACTGCAAATTCAAAAAATGATGTTTTCGATGTAGCGATTGTAGGTGGCGGACCAGCCGGGCTTACCGCAGCGCTCTGGCTTGCGCGCTACCTGCATTCCGTAGTGCTCATCGATTCCGGTGATCCGCGCAACTGGGAAACGCGAGGCATCAACGGATTTCTTGGCTCGCAGGGAATCAGATCACCTGACCTGCGCGCGAAAGGCCGCGCCGATGCGGAAAAATTCGGCGCCGTCATTATCGATGATGAAGTGACCACAGTGCGAAATACCAACAGCGAGCACTTCGTGCTCGACCTGAGGCGAGGCAGGAGCATTGAGGCGAACAGGCTCCTCCTTGCGATTGGGATCAAGGATATCTGGCCGCCAATCAAGGGACTCCTCGATTGCTATGGCGAAACTGCGCACGTATGCCCCGACTGCGACGGTTATGAATCGCGCAACTGCAAGACTGTCGTCATCGGATCGGGAAGAAAATGCGTCGGAATGGCGCTCGCTCTCACGACCTGGACGGACAAGATCGTCATCTGCACCAACGGCGAGACCCCGAACATCGAGCAGAAACATCTCGACCAGCTGAAGAAGCTGAACATCCCTGTGCTCCAGGAAAAAGTGAATCACATCTCATCGCGCGACGGCGAGATCAAGTGCATCAACCTCGATGGCGGGATGGCGCTCGACTGCGAGCGGCTTTACTTCGCGATTGGCCAGTACCCGGCTGACGATCTGGGCGTGCAGCTGAAATGCGATCGCGACGAATTCGGTCTCATCAAGATCGACAAGCACCATCATACGTCTGTGAAGAACGTGTTTGCTGCTGGTGATATTGTCGGTGGCGCCCAGCTCGCGATCGCGGCTGCGTCAGACGGCGCGATATCAGCCGTCGCTATTCATGCTTCGCTGGTTCCTGACTCGAGAAAGCTCGGCTAGGAATTACCAGCGAAGCGTGATGTTCTGCGACACGACACGTTCCTTCTG
>DASROK010000092.1:0-4813 GCA_035646915.1 Gemmatimonadaceae bacterium | reverse complement strand
GATGTAGCCTTCATCATTGTACGCATCGCGCAGCTTCTGTTCTGCCGCGTCCCACTTGCTCTGATCGAAGGTATTCGGGGGATTGTGATAGCTGCGCCGGATGAACCCTGTCGCGCGCTGAGTGAGCGTCTGGCTTTCATTCGTGAACGGATAGAACTGGTTGATCTCTGCAGTCGAGAATCTCTTGTTACCGAGCGCCTCGAATGTGCCGATCTTGTATCGCGGGCCTTCACTCACGTCTAGCGCAATTACGGCTTTGCCCGCTTCGCGATCGATGATCAGTGAATCATTCAGAATGCGGAAATCGATGAAGCCGCGGCTGGAGTAAAGCGCTGGAATCTTTTCGGAAAGATCGGTTGCGTACTTGGAGTCGTCGAACTCGCCTTTCCTGAACCAGAGAAATCCCTCGGGTTTCGACGCCATCACTCCGGCGATGTCTTCGGCAGAGACTCTCTTGTTGCCGGTGACCTGAAGCCCTGAGATCGCGAGCCGCCTGCCTTCCTCGACGCGAAAAACGAGCTTCACCTTGTTGTCGGCTTCGCGCACTGTATCGACGTGAATTCGCGCGAGGTAATAACCTTTGGCTTCATACAGCGAGTCGGCTCTTTCCACCGCGAGAGCCAGGGCAGCGGGGTCGAGAGCCCTGCCCGTGACGAGCGTGAGTCTCTCACGCACATCCTTGCCTGAAACTCTTTCCGGACCTTCGACGCGGTAGTCCGCCAGCACGGGTCGCTCGCGGACATTGATTATCAGTGTCGGCTTCGGAGTTGCCGGCGGAACCGAGCATGTGACCTGCACGTCCTCGAACTGTCCAGTGGCAAAAAGCGCCTTGATTGCGCGCTGAATATCGCGGTAGTTGAGGGCCGCATGGGCAGGAATGCCAGCCGAGCCCCTCACACTTTCCGCGGTAATGCGCGAGTTGCCGGTGACACCGACGGAATCGGGCGTCGTACAGGCACCCGGAGCACTTTCCTGGGCGAATACGGGAGTCCCTGCCGCCATCAAGGCCGCCAGGGGGAACGCATACTTTAGCATCGTTGAAATCTAATAAAGGCAGAGGTAGCAGAGGGGAGACTCTGGCGAGCCTCCCACGCGAGAGGCAGCAGAGCGCAGAGCGCGAGAGATATCAGAGATGCATGCTCTAAGGATTTCACTCTGCTTGGACACCAAAGGCCGCGAAAGTAGTTGCTTTGTAATGCAACACTCACGCAGCCTTTGGTGTTCCCTCTGTGCTCTGCTCTCTTTTGCGTGGGAGGCTCGCGAGAGCCTCCCCTCTGCTGACTCTGTCTCCTACTGGGTTTGAGTAGTCCCCGTGAGAACCCTGAAATCGAGCTTCTCATTGTCGGCCGACACATCGACCTCGATCTCGTCGCCCTTTGCAAATTCGGCGAGAAGAATCTTCTCCGAGAGAGGATCCTCGATGTAGCGCTGGATTGCCCTCTTGAGAGGCCGTGCACCGAATTTCTCGTCGTACCCGTGCTTCACCAGGAACTTGTTCGCCGCGTCAGTGAGCTTGAGCGTGAGCTCTTCGTCACCCAGGCGCTTCTGAACTTCCCTGAGGAGGATCGCTACGATCTGGCCGATGTGCTCCTCCGAAAGCGGATGGAAGACAATCACGTCGTCGAGCCGGTTGAGGAACTCCGGATTGAAGACGTGCTGCATCTCCTCCTTCACCTTGTCCGCAATCCGCTCGAATGTGTTGCGCCCGTCCGGCGTGGCAAATCCCATCGATCGGCCTTTCGTGATATCACGCGCTCCGACATTCGATGTCATGATCACCACTGTGTTCTTGAAGTCGATCACCCGACCGTAGTTGTCGGTGAGATGTCCTTCGTCGAGCACCTGAAGCAGGATGTTGAATACATCAGGATGTGCCTTTTCGATTTCATCGAGCAGCACAACGCTGTATGGCTTGCGACGAACTGCCTTGGTGAGTGTGCCGGAATCTTCATATCCGACATACCCGGGAGGCGCACCGATCAGGCGCGAGACAGAAAACTTCTCCATGTACTCGCTCATGTCGACGCGAATCAGCGCCTGCGGATCGGCAAACAGGAATTTCGCGAGCGCACGGGCAAGCTCAGTCTTTCCAACTCCAGTGGGGCCGGAGAAGATGAACGAGCCGATCGGACGCGACGGATCCTTGAGTCCAGCGCGGCTTCTGCGGATCGAGCGCGCGAGCGCCTTGATTGCTTCTTCCTGCGCAACCACCGACGAGTGCAGCTCATCTTCCATTCTCAGCAGACGCGCCGTCTCCGCTTCCTGAAGACGCATGACGGGAATGCCTGTCCACCGGCTCACGATGAACGACACTTCATCCTCGCCGAGCACGGGACGATGCGACTGGCGATGCTTCTCCCACTCGTCCTGTTTACGGCGAATATCGCCAGCGAGCTCGCGCTCCTTATCCCGCAGTGCGGCTGCACGCTCGAAGTTCTGGTCGCGAACGGCGGATTCCTTCTCGGTGTTCACTCCCTCGAGCTCACCCTTGAGCGCGGTTACTTCCGGCGGAGGCGCCTGCGTCGCGAGACGCGCGCGCGCACCAGCCTCATCGATCACGTCGATTGCCTTGTCGGGCAGGAAGCGATCGGTGATGTAGCGCTCCGACATTTTCGCCGCCGCCTGCAGCGTTGTGTCAGGAATCGTGACCTTGTGATGCTCTTCGTATTTTCCGCGAAGGCCCTTGAGAATCTCGACCGTCTCATCGACGGTTGGCGGCTCGACGATCACCGTCTGGAAGCGGCGCTCGAGAGCTCCATCCTTCTCGATGTACTTGCGGTACTCGTTGAGAGTCGACGCACCGACGCACTGCAGCTCACCGCGCGCAAGCGCAGGCTTGAGCATGTTGCTCGCGTCGATCGCGCCTTCGGCGGCGCCTGCACCGACAAGCGTATGCAGCTCGTCGATGAAGAGAATGATGTTTTTGTTCTGAGCGATCTCGTTCATCACTGCCTTGAGACGCTCCTCGAACTGTCCGCGATATTTCGTTCCCGCAATCACCGCAGCCATGTCGAGCGAGAGAACCCTGTGCTCGCGCAGGCTGTCAGGACACTCGCCGTTTGCAATCAGCTGTGCGAGGCCTTCGACGATCGCCGTCTTGCCAACGCCAGGCTCACCGATGAGAACAGGATTGTTCTTCTTGCGCCGAGTGAGAATCTCCATCACGCGCTCGATTTCCTTCCCACGCCCGATTGTCGGGTCGAGCTGCGATTCTGCTGCGAGCTGCGTAAGATCGCGGCAGAAATGGTCGAGTGCGGGCGTCTTCGATTTCTTCTCACCCTTGCCAGGTGCGGCAGGTGATCCAGCGGGAGCATTCGGGCTCGCACTGCTTCCACCCTGCGGCATGTCTGTGCCAAGAAGGCGGAGCGTTTCCGCACGGGCGGCGTCGAGATTGATGCCGGCATCAGTCAGAACCTGCGCAGCAATTCCTTTCTCTTCGCGGAGAAGGCCGAGAAGCAGATGTTCCGTTCCGACGTAGTTGTGAGTGAGATCGCGAGCTTCGGCCATCGCGAGCTCGAGAACCTTTTTGGCTCGAGAGGTATACGGCAGATCCGGACCGGTAGCAGCGGCTGCTTTGCCCTTCTTTACCGTGTCCTCGATCTTCTGTTGAATCTCATCGAGGTCCACGCTCAGGTTCTGGAGAACCGCCGAGGCGACTCCCTCACCTTCGCGTATAAGGACGAGCAGAATGTGCTCGGTACCGACGTATTCATGCCGGAGGCGCTCGGCCTCCTCTCTCGCCATCGCGAGAACCTTGCGAACACGTTCGGTGAAATTGTAGCCGTTCATCGTATAGACCCCGTTTCATCTGCGAGAATGCGGCGCACGTACTTCGCGCGCGCAATGTTCGCTTCGCTCGATGTCAGCTCGCGCCCCTCTGCATGTGCGAGATGCGCTGACTGACTGAATATCAGGAGCTTGTTGAGGGTATATACACTCAGATCGGTTATCAGTTTCAGACCGACCGCGAGCCGGACGCTGCTGAGATAGCTCATCACCTCGTCAAAACTGAGGCTTCTTGCGTATCGAAGTGTTCCGTACGCTCGCCAGAGCTTGTCTTCGATAATATAACCGGCGTCTCTTAGCAATACTTTTCTTGCTTCTTCCTCGCGCTCGATCACGTGGGTTACCACTCGCGTCAGGTAATCCAGCAGTTCCGCTTCGCTTCTGCCAAGCGTTGTCTGATTGGAGATCTGAAAGAAATTCCCGACTACCTCGCTACCTTCTCCATAGAGTCCGCGATACGTGAGTCCCACTTGCTGAAGGCCGGCCAGAACTTTCGCGATTTCCTTCGTGAGAACCAGTCCCGGAAGGTGAATCAGAACTGACGCGCGAAGACCTGTGCCTGCATTCGTTGGACACGCAGTCAGGAATCCAAACTCGTTGTGAAACGCGTACGGAACTCTTTCGCCAAGCTCGGAGTCGAGCGCATAAACGTTGTTGAACGCTTCGGCGACACGGAAACCCGACTCGAGCGACTGCAGCCGCAGATGATCCTCCTCGTTCACCATGATGCTCGTGTCACGAGTGAGATAAACCGCGGACCCGCTTCGCACCGGGCGCTGCGGATCCAATCCCGCAAGCTCGCGGCTCACGAGATGCCGCTCGTGCAGAAGCAGCCTGTCTTCGGCCGGCATTTCATCGACGCGAAGCATCACCCCGTGATTCATGCCGCGCATGGATGCGACGGCCTGCTGAACCTGCGAAAGAATACGGAGACGCTCACCATCGCGAGCGCGTCCGGCAAACGCATATCCCTCGAGATTTCTCGCGAGACGAATGCGTGTGGATATCACGATATCAGGATGTTCAC
>DASROK010000091.1:0-2507 GCA_035646915.1 Gemmatimonadaceae bacterium | reverse complement strand
GTCGCGGTTTCCGAACCCGCGCACCGACGCACCGAACGACAGCGCGGCGTTGATCGACATCATGAAGATCAAGAAGAAGGATCCGCGTCTCCGAATGGAGCTCGCGGTGAAAAAGCTGAATAAGGCGATTCAGGCTGCATTCGACGTCAAGACGAATCTCGTGTCGCTGACGGTCGACATGCAGTGGCCCGACCTCGCTTCTCAGGTTGCGAACACAGTTGTAGATGAAGTCAGCAAGTTCAATCGTGAGACACGTGTGTCACGCGCGAAAGCAAAGCGACAGTTCCTCGAGGGGCGCCATGACAGCGCGCAAGGCCAATTGCGCATTGCGGAAGAAAAACAGCGCTTTTTCTACGAGCAGAATCGCGGGCTTCTCACCTCGCCAAGTCTGAAAGCCGAGGAATCGCGCATCAAGCGCGAAGTTGATCTCGCGTCGGACCTCTTCATGAGCATCCAGGCTCAGCTCGAGACCGCGCGACTGGATGAGATCAACGATGCTGCGCTGATCACCGTCATCGACAAGGCCATTCCCCCGCGCAAAGCGCAGTGGCCACGATACGGTGCGCTCCTCATCACAGCTACCGCGCTGGGACTTGTGTTTGGATTCCTGATCGCTGGAAGCCTTGCCGTTCTTGCAGACTGGCGCCTGCGAAATCCCGAATCCTGGTCGGATTTCGAGCATTCGCTCGGCCGCGCGCGATCCGATGTGAGGACTGCAATGGGAGTGCGGCGCGCTGGTTGACGGCGCGGCTCATGCATATTTGCCGGGCAGTAACATGACGAAAACCACTCCCTCGTTCGGCGTAGTTGTTCTCAACTGGAACAACGCGCACGACACCATTCCCTGCCTCGAGTCACTCCTCGGCGCCGATCCGCGCCCGGCGCATGTAGTTGTCGTCGACAACGGATCGACTGACGATTCTGTCGCAAATATTCGCCGCTGGGGAGGCGAGTACGGAGTAGTGAGCGAGAACGGAACGCTGCCGTGGCTGATAGTTATCGAGGCGGAATCGAATCGCGGGTTTGCTGGCGGGAACAACATCGGTCTGACACTTCTCGAGACTCAAACGAGCGTTACGCACCTGATGCTTCTCAACAACGATGCGATTGTCGCTCCGGATTTCTTTGCCGAGATATCATCAGCGCTGGACAAAGCTCCCGATGCCGGACTTATCGGCGGGACAATTCTCGAGGATCCGGCGCGAGACCGTGTCTGGTTCGCGGGCGGCACTGAGCTGCCATTGAGAGCATTGTACCGCCACCGCTTCAAGGTGCCCCCGTCTGACGACCCTGTGCCGACGGATTTCGTTACGGGTTGCGCGATGGTGATCTCAAGGGCGGCAATGAAGAAGCTCGGGCATCTCGCTGAAGTCTATTTTCCCCTTTACTGGGAAGATGGCGAGTATTCGTTCCGCGCTCGCCAGGCAGGATTTCCCGTTCTGTATGCGCCGCGAGCCACTGTCTATCACAAGGTGGGCGCGACAGTGGGCGCAGCGGAGGTCTCTCCTGTAGTGGCGTACTGCCAGAATCGCCTTCGAGTGTTCTACGTGCGCCGCAATTATCGCGGATGGACCCGAGCTGCGGCGCTGAGCTATCTCGCTGTGACCAAGCCGGGCCGCGCTGTGATCGAGGCCGCGAAAGGCCGGCCGCGAATTGGCTGGGAAATTCTGCGCGGAACGGTGTCGGGATTCGTCAGCAGCGAAGCACTCGGCTGAACTGCAGGTTTCTACTACGTAACCACGCTACTCAGAAACCCGGTGAGTCAAAGAGTAAGAAGTTTTCAGTCACTCAGTACCGAGAACTCAGTACTGACAACTTCTTACTTTCCGACTCACCGGGTTTAATTGGTTAAAGCGTAGTTAACAAAGACCATTTCCGTTTTCCCCGGCGTTTCGAACAACCGATCAAACTGAAACAACAGGACAGATCCTGAAAGTCGAGCCAAAGCTTTTCAGAAAGAAACGGAATCTGTGGCTCGCCCGCGGGTCAGAGATCGCGTCTCCGCTCCTCAAGCTCGGTGCGAGGATAAGATCGCGCGGAGAGAGAAAGCCGAGGTCAGAGTGGAGACGCGGGCTGATAATCAGTCACACGCACATCGGAGATCTTCTCTACCGGACGTGCTCGCTTCCACCATTGCGCGAGTATCTCCCTGAGTGCGAGTGGACCTATCTCACTACGCCAGGTTCTGCCGAAGTCCTAGAGAACAACCCGCATATGGCCGAGATCCTTCCGCTGGTGAAAGGCGAAAACAGCTGGGAGCTTGTCGGCGGCGGTTTCAGCGCGCTCGCAAAGCGGAAGTTCGACGTGGTACTTTGCAGCAACACGCTGCGCCATTACCCTGACCTCGCGCTTGCCACTACCCTTGGGATACCAGAGCGATTTGCCTTTTCCGGCAAAGGATTCTCAGGGCTGATCAACAATCCGGTCGACATGGAATTTCCGCAGGCTTATGCGGCTTATTTCCAGAAAATGGTGGGAGCCGCGATCGGACGAAGGATCGACTGGAC
>DASROK010000090.1:0-7816 GCA_035646915.1 Gemmatimonadaceae bacterium | reverse complement strand
ATCGCAGAATTCCCGGAAGGACTTGGGACATCCCGCGCGAGGAACATCGGCCTGTGGATGGCGCGCGGCGAGGTAGTCGCTTTTCTCGACGACGACGTCCGTCTCCCGCCGACATGGATCGAGTCGATGCTTTCCTTCTATTCCGATCCGAAGCTTGGCGGAGTTGGCGGGTTTGTCGATCATCCCGGGCACTATAATCCTGTTCGGAACACAGCGTATCGATTGTTGGGCCTGACGTCGGATCGCTACCGGATCGACTGGGGCGGATTCAACCTCGGGCCGGCGAGTCATCCGGAAAAGGATCAGCCGGCTGCGTGGCTGAGCGGCGGCAACATGTCGTTCCGTCGCAAGGCTGTGCAGAACATCGGCGGATTCGATGAAGCTCTTGGAAGCTTCTGGCACGAGGACGTGGATCTCGCGCACCGCGTTGCGAAGTCCGGATGGAAAATGATTTCCACTGCGCGAATGGCAATCGATCATTATCCGAATACCATCAACCGCCCGCCGCTTCATCTGCAGATGCGGGAGCGTGAGCGGTCGCGCGTTTTGTTCGTTTGGAAAGCAATCGGCGATGAGCCTCTATGGCGCGTTCGCTACGGAGCGCGGCTGCTGCTTCATGCTGCAGCAATGGGAGTCGTTGGAATTGCGAAGCTCGATCCGCGAATTCCGATCAATGTCATTCGTGGCGGAATTGAGGGACTGCGGGGACTAGACTCAGCGAAAGCGGCGAGTGCAGCTCGGCTGGAGAGTGCTCGATGACATCTATCACGATCCTCATCCCGACATTCAACAGGATCAGGGCACTGGAAGCTGTGTGGCCATCATACCTGGTGCATCCGGATGTCCAGCGAATAGTTGTCATCGACGACGGATCGACGGACGGGACAAGTGATCGAGTGAGAGAGCTGGCGAAAACATCGCCGATTCCAGTCGATGTAGTCACTCATGAAAAGCAGTGGGGACAGCCGGAATCCCGAATGTCTGGTGTGAAGAAAGCCACAACCGAATGGGTGATGTTCGGCGAAGACGATGTGTGGCTTGCTCCCGATTACTGCTCGACGCTCCTTCGCGAAGCCAAGGAAACAGGAGCATCGATCATCGCAGGACGAATTGTAACGGCGCGAGTTCCGGGCGAGTTCGATGAAAGCTGTCTTGTCGATCCGCCCTCGCCACTGCGAAACGCGAACGAAGTTTTCGATCTCGATTCAATGGACGCACGGTTTGCCGAGCGTGTGAGCGGGCCGGTTCCGGCGCCTTACATTCATTCCATCGCCTTGATCCGGCGCGATGTATTCTCGAAAGTGAAGTTCGACACGTGGTACTCCGGAAATTCATGGCGCGAGGAGACTGATTTCTATCTCGCCGCAAATGCCGCGGGCGCGAAAGTCTATTTTACCGGAAGCACGGTCTGCTTTCATCTTCGCGGACCAATTTCCGCGATTGGCGGCCAGCGTGTAAATCGTCTCTGGTTCGAGTATCTCGCGTGGCGCAACACGCGATATCTGATGAACAAGCACTGGCCTTACCTGAAGCGGGCACACGGTCTCCGCGGGACCGCTACCGGCTGGACCATCCGGTACTATCTGCGCCGCCAGGCAGATCAGATAAAACGAATAGCTCAGAGCGGGTTCAGGTCGACGTATGGTTCGTGAGCTGCTGAGCCGGAAGACCGGCCCGTTTCCGCGCGGACCCGGAATTCTGATAGCGATTTCGATTGGTCTTCACGTCGCGAGTCTGGTTCAGGTTCTTCTGGGCCGGGTGGTCGACGGCGGAGCGCTATTTGTAACGGCACAGTTTCTCATCGCGCTGGCCTTGCTTCGATTGTATGATGGCCGCTGGGTAATTCAGGACATTCGCGTTTTCTTCTCGCTGTTCCTGTTCCTGTACGGTGGCGCGCTGCCGCTGGTCGTGCTGTTTGGAATCACGCAGCCAGTGCCCGGCATTGGCGGCGCAGCATTCATGTACGGCACCGCATTCCTCGGGTTCAATCTCGTACAGTGGTGGTACAAGCAGCCATTTGTCGATGTGCCGCGGAAGGCGTTCGATCGAATAGTGCCGAGGCCGATCAACGTGATAGTGCTGGTGCTCGGATTTGTTGCAGTGGTTGGCTATGCCTTGTCACGCGGTGTTCAGCTTGGACTCAGGATCGATCGAAACCTGAATCACTACCTCGGCACGCAGCTATGGGTGGTTCTCATCTTCATGGTGAACGGGCTGACGATGTTCATGTTCGCCGGATGGAACCGTCTTTCGAGGTTCGCCAGGATCGCAGTAGTTGTCTCGATTGTCTTGTTCATCATGTTCCAGCTCACGATGGGAAATCGCCGCGACTTTCTCGCGATGTTCATTTTCCTCACCGGTGTAGTGATGACCAGGCGGCGATCGATCATTCGCGCAAGGACGGTCATCTTCGGAGGCCTCGCATTCGCCGCTTTCATGGCTGTAGGAGTCGTTCGGCAGGTCCTGCGGGATCCATCGCTTCTCACGCGCTACAATCCTCTCGAGCTGGTCCTTACGCAGAACGAGTTCGTTACGCCGGTGCTCACTCTCATGCATTACGTGAACAACGCGCGGCCGCTGAGATGGGGATACACGTATCTTTCGGCTCCGCTTCAGTTCATTCCGCGATCGATCTGGACCGACAAGCCAGAGAGCTTGTCGCTGCAGTTCATGCGTGATGCGTTCGGTACCACCGGCCTGATTGGATTTGCCTACACTCCGGTTACCGAGGCGTTTCTCAATTTCTCGTGGGTGGGGCCATTCCTGGTTTTTTCAATCTTCTCGCTGATGCTCGTGAAGCTGGTGAAAAACGCCCACGTTCATCCCGGCCTGTATTTCATTCTGTTCGCTCTGGTAGTTGATTTTCACCGAGGGGAATTCGCGTTCATCTTTTATTCACTCTGTTTCATCGGCGGGGCGTACGCGTTCCAGCTTCTTGTCTCGCGCATTCGCTGGGCACCGACAGAGGCAATGAAAGCTGCGGCCCGAGCGCCGCGACCCGCACCAGTTCTTCGTTCCTGAGAGATGAAAGTCGTACTGAATCTTCTGTATCTGCTTCCCGGTGTCGTAGGTGGAACCGAGACATACGCGAAATCACTGATCCGCGCATTCGCCAGGCAGGATGATGACAATGAGTATTCGGTTTTCCTGAACAAGGAATCTGCCGAGCTCGATGTCACGCCCGCGGCAAACTTCACGCGGGTGATTTGTCCCGTCAAAGCAATGAACAGAGCCGCCCGCTACTCGTGGGAACAGGGCGCGATGCCGCTCCAGCTTCGCCGCGTGAAGCCGGATCTCGTTCACTCACTGGGCTATGTGATTCCGCTTGCAGCGAAAGGCCCGCAGGTCGTCACCGTTCATGACGTCAACTATCTCGGCCACAAGGGATGGCGGACGGGAATTGGCCGGACCGCATTTCGCTTCTTCGCCGAAAGAACAGTCAAGCGTGCGGACAGAATCATCGCCGTCTCGAATTTTTCGCGCGATGAGATAGTCCGTCACATGAGAGTCAAGCCGGAAAAAGTCACCGTCGTTCACTCGGCGGGAAGGGAAGCAACTCCGCGAAAGACCAATGGCAGCGCGAAGAGCGAAGTCATTCGCAATCTCTCCCGCCCATACATCATGGCTTTCAGCGCACTCTCGGCACACAAGAACATTCCGCGCCTGATCAACGCGTTCGCCAGAATTGCATCGATTGTCCCGCATGATCTTGTGCTCGTTGGGCACATGCCGGTGAAGTCAGCAGAACGTGCGGAGATGGAAGCCGCAGGCGGTCACGATCGAATTCATTTCACTGGCTACGTGCCGGAATCGGATGTGAGCTCGCTGCTTCAGAATGCATCCCTCTTTGCGTTTCCCTCGTTGTACGAGGGATTTGGCTTGCCGCTTCTCGATGCGCAGAACGCAGGAGTCCCGGTTGTTGCTTCGTCTGCGGGCGCTCTCCCCGAGATTGCGGGTAATTCGGCAGTGATGTTCGATCCTCACTCCGAAGAAGACATGGCGAAAGCCATGAAGCGAGCGCTGCTCGATCCAGATCTTCGCACGCGACTGGTGGAGAAGGGACATGAGAATGCGCAGAGCTTCTCGTGGGATCGCACTGCGCGCGAGACGCTCGACGTGTACAAAGCCGTCGCCTCGTGACGCCTCGGAAGCATTCGTACGTATTCATAACGCAGGTCTACGTTCCCGATCCCAACGCGACCGGGCAGCATCTTGCCGACGTTGCAGAAGAGCTCGCCAGGCGTGGGCACGATGTCACCGTCTACACGTCGAATCGCGGATATGACGAGCCGTCGAATTACTATCCTGCAAAGGAGACTCGTGCGGGCGTAAGGATCCGCCGGGTGCCCTTCTCGCATTTTGGGAAAAGCTCGATTGGCGTGCGAATCGCGGGCGGGCTTTCGTTCGTTGCGCAATCGGTCGCGCGCGCGATTGTGCGACGGCACGTCGATGCAGTGATTGTCAGCACGTCACCGCCGATGGCGCCCTTTGCCGCAATCACTCTCAACGCACTCAGGCGCGCGCGCGTGAAGTACTGGATCATGGACATCAATCCGGATCAGATCGTGGCGCTGGGAATGGCAAGCCCCACATCGCCAGCCGTGCGTGCGTTCAACTGGCTCAATCGCAGAATTCTCGGCGCCGCTGAGGATGTTGTTGTACTGGATCGAATGATGGCCGAGCGTATCAATCGCAAGCGCAACGTTCGGGATAAGCTGACGATTCTTCCGCCGTGGCCTGCGCATGATCCCGCTCCGCTGGTATCGCACTCGGAGAATCCATTCCGCCGGAGATATGCGCGAGACGACCAGCGCATTGTGATGTACAGCGGGAATCATGGCCCCTCGAGTCCGCTCACGACAATTCTCGAAGCCGCAAAAAGACTGCGCGATGATCAAAGGCTGGTGTTCATGTTCATCGGCGGGGGGCTCGGCAAACAGGAGGTCGAGGAAGCGGCTGGCCCTAACGTTATTTCGCTTCCATACCAGCCGCGCTCCGAGCTGCTGCATTCATTGTCGGCCGCCGATGTGCACGTGGTCACAGTTGGCGATGCGGTGCCGGGCATTGTGCATCCCAGCAAAGTGTACGGCGCGATGTCGGTAGGCCGGCCGATTCTGCTCGTTGGTCCGCCGGAGAATCACGTGGCGGACATCATGGCCGAGCATGACATCGGCTGGCACATACTGAATGGTGATGTGGAATCAGCTGTCGTTCTCCTGCGCGAGATTGCAACGATGCCGTCAGCCGCTTTAGAGGAGAAAGGATTGCGAGCCTATGACGCGATCGTTGCCCGGGGAGGCAGGGCTGCCGCTATCGCTCGAGTTGCTGACGTCATCGAGAGGAATGCTGAATTCTGAATGCTGACGTAGTGAGGAGAGAGGAAGGAGGAAGTCCTCGTTTCCGGTCCTCATTACGTCAGCATTCAGAGTTCAGCATTCCTTTTTCCCTCTTGCCCGGCACAAATCACCAAGCCCATCTTACAGAGTTCCGACCCGTTATTTCAATCTGATGTCCCAGCGAATTGTTTTGCTTGCGGCTGCTGCAATTTTGAGCTGGCTGCTGGCGAGCCGCGTGCGGCTTTACGCGCTCGACAAGCTTCTGGATGTACCGAATGAGCGCAGCTCGCATTCGCGGCCAACACCGCGCGGCGGGGGGCTGGCCATTGCCGTTACAGCCCTCGGCGGATCGATCATCGCTGCGATGCTTCACTGGATCGACTGGAACCTCGCGCTGGCCCTGACGGGGGGCGGTGCAATGATCGCGACAGTCGGGTTTGTCGATGATCATCGGAGTCTCCCGGCACTCACGCGATTCGCGGTTCAGTTCCTTTCAGCGGGATGGGCAATGTACTGGCTCGGCGGCTTGCCCTCGCTGAGCATCGGATCTTCGAGTGTTTCGCTTGGACTTGTTGGCACGATACTCGGAATTGTTGGAATTGTCTGGGCGATCAACCTCTACAATTTCGTCGATGGCATCGACGGGCTCGCTGCCGGCGAAGCTGTCACCACCGGGACTATTGGAGGATTGATTCTCCTCGGGATGGGTCAAGATGGGCTGGCGACGGTTTCATTCCTGATAGCCGCTGCGAGCGCCGGATTCCTGCCTCTCAACTGGGCGCCCGCAAAGCTCTTCATGGGAGATGTCGGCAGCGGGATGCTCGGCTATCTCTTTGCGGTTCTCGCAATCGCATCAGAAAACGCGAACGCCGTCCCGCTTCTCATATGGGTCTTGCTGCTCGGCGCATTTGTGTTCGATGCAACGGTTACGCTGATGCGCCGCATCATGCATGGGGAGAAGTGGTATCACGCGCACCATAGTCACGCGTATCAGCGAATGGTTCAGGCTGGCCGCAGTCACGCGCAGGTGAGCGCGACTGTGCTTCTGATAAATCTTGTACTCGCCCTGCTCGCGATTGTGGCGTGGCTCAGGCCGACGTTCTTCCTGATTGCGATCGGAGCCGGCGCTGTGCTTCTCAGCATCATCTATCTCACGGTGGAGCGCATTCGGCCGATGCATCAGCCGACGCGCGGATGACGGCAGGCTCAGTCGGCACAGGCAATCCAGCAAATCCCGTAAGAGCGGGACGTGTCGAGGGCCCGCGCGAGGAAACTTCTCTCCTCGCGTTTCTCAGCATTCTGCTCGTCAATCGCAAGCTCATTGCTGTGTGCACACTGGCGGGCACGCTGATTTTCGGAGCGATCGCAGCGACTACTGCTGATCTCTACGTCTCGCAGGCATCGTTCATCGTGAAGAACACGCGTGCACCATTGCAGCTCCCGGGCGGAGCGGCAGCGCTTGGTGTTTCGCTTTCGTCGTACATGGAGTTCTCGCAATCGGTTGCATTCTACGCCGACCTCGCGAGAGCCATGAACATCCTGCGAATTGTTGCGGCGGAAGATTACGTGACCGAGGACTCGAGAGGCAAAAGAGTCTCGTTGCCTGAGGCGATGGGCATCCGCAGGAAAGACCGCACGCAGGCAATTGAAGAGGCTGCAGAGCAGCTGAGCAGGGACGTGAGTTACACGATCGGAACGAGAACAGGCGTCGTGAGGCTTTCGGTGCGGGGCCGTGATCCTTTGCTTGCGCAGCAGGTCGGCGCAAACATCGTTACCGAAGTGGACAAGTGGTCAAAGCAGCAGGGCCACGAGCAGGCGATTCTCGAGCGCAAGTTCATGGAGCAGCTGGTTGCTGACGCGAGGGACAAGCTTGCTCAGGCAGAGCAGGCGGAAAAGAATTTTCTCGAGGTGAACCGGCTCGGGGCTACCTCACCGGAGCTCGAAACCGAATTCGGCCGCATTACTCGCGAGGTGACAATGCGCCAGGAGATCTATACATCGCTGGCGCAGACGCTCGAGCAGGCAAGAATCGATGAAGTGAGATCGCCGCAGGTGGTCAACGTCATCGAGAGCGCTGACCTTCCCGTGGAGCCTCAGAGGCGCGAAGCGCTGCGCACCACATTCACGGGTCTGGCCGCAGGGCTTCTTGTGGGGATGGTGCTTGCGGTTTTGAAACAAAGGGCAGAAGAAAAACTCGCCCCCTTTTAATACGTATTTACACGGAGAACCTGGAGCATCCACGGAGCAACTACGGGGGTTCTTGTGAGTTTGTGAGAAAATGAGAAATACGCGTTGTTCTGGTTCTAAGAACAAAAAATTAAAAAAAATGGCTTTCTCATTAACTCAGTAACTCACAAAATTCCCTGTATTTTTCCGTGGATGCTCCGCTTGCTCCGGGATCTCCGATACGTATTAAATCCGTTTCAGCACGCTAAGGGCTAAGCGCTGAAGCCAGCTGCCGGCTGCCAGCCGCCGAGAGG
>DASROK010000089.1:0-4971 GCA_035646915.1 Gemmatimonadaceae bacterium | reverse complement strand
GAATTGCACGGCCACCACCGATTTGACGCACGACGACCTTGTATCCGCCCTCACCCGCAGCACTATAGGCGACAAGTTTTCCATCGGGTGAAATGCTGGGCAGAATCTCCAGCTCGGGAGCATTTGCGAGCTGTTTCGTATTGGACACAAGCAGAGCGGGACTCTGTCGACGAAACGCGAATGTACTCGCAATGAATCCAGCGCCGACAATTCCAACAATTCCGGCAGCGACCGCAATTCGTTGAGGTGTCCACCGAAATGGCCTCTTCACCGGTGTCATTGCAGGCGCGCTTGCCCCGCTCGTTACAGAATATGGCTCGAGCGCGTTGTGGAGATCGTCAGCGTTTTGCCAGCGATCCGACGGATGCTTCTCGATGCACCGCATGATCACAGTTGCCAGTCCCGGTGGGATCTGCGGACGATGCTGCGTGACCGGCATCGGTTGAGTAGTGATATGCGCTGACAGTGTCTGCTGCTGATTCAATCCTGCAAACGGAGTTCTTCCGGTCAGCAGCTCGTATCCGACAATTCCGAGAGCATAGATATCTGCGCGCGCATCAACATGTGGATCAGCCGCTGCCTGCTCCGGGGCCATGTATGCAGGTGTGCCGAGTGCAATCCCTAACGACGTAAGAGTCGGACCTTCGGTCGAAGTCTCCGACGTAGAGCTGCTCAATGCCTTCGAGACACCGAAGTCGAGCACGAGAGCGTGACTGCCGGACATGATGATGTTTTCCGGCTTGATATCGCGATGCACAGCGCCGTGTTCGTGCGCGTAGCTCAGTGCATCGGCAACTTCTCGCAGAATCTTTGTGGCCTCCTGAACCGGCAGCTCACCCTTCTTGGTGAGACGTGTTCGAAGATTTTCGCCGGTAATGAGTGGCATCGTGTAGTACAACAGCGATCCTTTCGCTCCCGCCGCAAGAAGCGGAACGATGTGTGGATGCTGCAGTCTTGCTGCTAACTGAATCTCGCGACGAAAGCGATCGGTGTTGATTCCCGCTGCGAGATCAGGCGGAAGAACCTTGATGACAACCTGCCGATCCAGCTCTGTCTCGGTTGCGACGAACACGCGCGACATTCCCGCACCGCCGAGCTCGCGGTCGATTCTGTAGGCTGCTCCTAGAAGTTCCTGGAGCTGGCTTTGGAGGTCAGATGTCACGGGGGCGAATATAGGATGTTGATCTCAGCCGCGCTTACGAAACTCCGGAGGTAGCTCAGTCCAGCGTTCCCGGCCTTTGAAATACTTCCACGGCTTGTAGCCGTTCTTTCGAATGAACTCGCGATACCGCTTGTGCCGTATTCGAAATAGACGATCAGACGATTTGATCGGGCGGTGCGGAGTATCCTGAAGAAGCCGCTCCACCTTCCAGAGATTTCCATCGGACAATCGCCAGTTGTACGGATCGAGCACTCGCAAATCGAGAACACAGTATCCCTTGATCCGACCGGAGTGATCCACGTAACCCTCGGCGTAACTCAATGCCAGCGCTCGAGGAGTTGCGAACAACGGCTTTCTGCCATGCAGTCCCGGATCGCGAGAACGTGCAACTGATCCCCATCCTGCCCTCGTGCGATAAATCCACAGCACATGATCGAGAAGATCGATCGACTCGAAGCCGAGAATGAGCGGAGGATAACCGTGCTGCTCGAGTGTGGTCGCCGTGAACAACACTGCCTCGAGGCAATGCGCGGTACGGGTGCGCACAACTCCGCGAAAGCCACGCATGGTATCACCTGCAGGCTCCCGGTTGTACGGAAGATTGTTGAGCCACCGCTGCACTTTGAGCGGTGTGTTGAGCTCACGTACAATGCGCCGCTCGCTCAGTGTGAAATCGAGTGGCGGGCCGCTCACTATTGTCTTTTCAGCTCCATTGTCCAGATGTCGCTCTGCCTGTCTCCAATGGTGAAATAGAATTTCCTGTTGTAGACATCGAACGTGGAACGATAGAGCTGACGAAGTGGGTCGGTGAAATGAAGGATTCGTCTTTCCTCATCGCCATTGATGGGAATCTGCCAGATCGCTGACGTTCCATCAGCTTCGCGGACAGCGCTGTAGAAATGCTTCGAGTCCTTACTCCACGGGCCCGCTCCGGCAGAGCCCGAGAGAATCTGCGGATTCCTGAGCGGAATGAAGCGTGACCCACTTCCGTCGGCATTCGCGATGTACGCGCCTCCCGGACAGTTGTCGCACACAATGCCAGGCTGCGCGACATGCACCATCCACTTTCCATCAGGCGAATACATCGACGGAGAAACTCCACCGCTGAATGCAAGCACAGGTGTACCCCACACATTTCCCTGCCGCTTTACCTCGAAGACGGAATCGGGGAATACCATATAAAGGATCGCATCCTTCCCATGCCACACTGGCAACCTCTGCTCACCCGGGCCCTGCACAACAGGGCGAAGGTTAGTGCCGTCTGCATTCATGACGAAGATGTCACGCGTTCCATTCTGCAGACTGTAGAATGCGATCTCGCTTCCATCAGGCGACCAGGCGGGATGAAAATCATCGAAGGCGTTTTTTGTAAGCTGATCAGGATCCCCGCCAGTCAACGGCACCCTGTAGATGTCCTGGTTGCCGTTCACGTTCGAGTCATAGGTGAGCCACTTTCCATCGGGTGACACCGAGCCGGACTCGACTGTCTGGTTTCCAGTCGTTACAGGCTTTGCAGCAGCCGCGTTGGCGATATCAGATCCGCTCGCGGAAGCAGTCCAGACATTTGCTACAGTCGTAAACGCGCTGTAGGCGAGAAGCTTCCCATCCTTGCTGATGGAGACGGTGTGCGGATTCAAGCCCGTCGTAAGCCGGACAGGATTGCCGCGCGCTGTGAGATCTCCATTGAGGCGCTGAACGTACACATCACGTGAACCGCCAAGGGATGAGATGTAAAGCAGGGATCCATACGGAGTCCAAACCGGTACCGTGTTGAGATGGCTTTCGTCCGATACTTTTACGGGAGCACCGCCCGTTGCCTTCATCACCCAGATCGATGACGGCGCGATGTTGCCAATGTCAGCACCGCTCAGAAATCCGCTGTTGCCGCGAGCGAATGCGATCAGCTTGTCGTCGTACGACCAGGACGGCGCAAATGCCCCCGCTCTGTCAGGACCAGTGATATCCCGCCGGTTGCCTCCGTTTGAATCCACGACAACGACTCCACCGTTTGCCGTGTTCCCGCAGACGAGACGATCTCCTGCGTGAGACCAGCTGCATTGATACAGTCCCTGAAACTCCGGGGCAGGTGACGGTGATCCGCCCAGCGCGGGGACGGTCATCATCCGGTCATTAGTGGTGAACAGAATCTTGCTGCCGTCGGGATTCCACTGCGGCCACCTTGGATTCACTGAGGTATCAGTCAATGCAATCGCACGCCCGCCTGAGATCTGCCTGACAAAAAGCTGAGAGCGCCCGGATACATTCACGACATAGGCAAGCATTTTTCCATCTGGAGAAATGCTGGGATGGAATTCAAGACCGGATGCGCTCGTTATCTGACGAGTAGTTCCGACCGCGATTAGATCATTGTTCCTGCGAAGTGCAACAGTACTCGCAATGAGTGCCGTCGCAACAAGTCCAAGTGCTCCTGCAGCCACAGCGATGCGTTGTGGCGTCCACCTGAATGGCTTCCTGGACGGAGTGGCAGCTGCAGCTGTCGATCCGCTCGTGACCGAGTAAGGCTCGAGCGCATTGTAAAGATCTTCTGCAGACTGAAATCGACTCGCGGGACTCTTCTCGAGACACTTCATCACAATCGCCGCGAGCCCCGGAGGAATCTCTGGTCGCACTTCAAGAAGCGGCACCGGAAGCGTGGTTATCTGTGCCGACAGAGTCTGCTGAGGGTTGAGCCCGACAAACGGCTTCTGTCCGCTCAGCAGCTCGTATGCAACGATGCCGAGCGTGTAGATGTCAGCGCGTGCATCGATGTTGGGATCGGCGAGAGCCTGCTCCGGCGCCATGTACGCAGGCGTTCCAATTGCGACGCTGAGCGAAGTGAGTGCGATTCCCATATCATCGGCGTCTGACGACGCACTCGTCAGCGCCTTGGCTACGCCGAAGTCGAGTACCAGCGCATGATTACCGGAAATGAGAATGTTCTCCGGCTTGATGTCCCGGTGAACAATTCCCTGCGAGTGCGCATAACTCAGTGCCTCTGCAACATCGCGCAGAATGCGAACTGCCTGCTGTGTCGAGACTTGACGCTCGTGCATCCAGGCGCGCAGGTTCTCGCCGCTGATGAACGGCATAGTGAAATAGAGAACAGATCCGCGGGCACCAGCAGCAAGCAACGGTACGATGTGCGGGTGCTGCAACCTTGCAGCAACATGTATCTCGCGACGGAACCGATCGCTGTTGAGCGCAGCGGTGACATCAGGCGGAAGGACCTTTACCACAACCTGCCGGTCGAGGTCTACCTCAGTCGCAACAAAAACGCGCGACATGCCGGCACCACCGAGCTCCCGATCAACTCGGTAGCCCGTGCCTAGGATTTCCTGCAGCTGAGAAGCGAGTTCCGAAGTCAGTGAATACTCAGGGCCAGACTTGGTCCCGAATATCGAACGTTACTCACTCATTGGCGAGAGCATTTGAGCTTCCGATTGGAAGAGACGCCAAGGCAGATGAAAAAGAAGCGCCGCAAAGAACATCTGCGGCGCTTCATTCGAATCAGTTCTTTTTACCCTTCCCCGGATTTGTGGTTGGCTTTGCTCCTTTGCCACCATTTGCGGGAACGCCAGCCGGCGGACCTGCGCCTGCCTTGGTAGTACCGAGGGCCTTGCCCGGGTTAGCGGGCCGGCCAGCTGTTGCGGGCCGGTTGCCTTGAGTAGGCCCAAGACCCTCGGGAATCTGTTCGATCTCCCTGTCCGAAGCGCGTGACTGAAGCTTTGCGAGAACCTGCTGGAGCGCGTCATCAGACGGGAGCCCACGATCAACGAGTGACCCTATTACAAAAAGAGGTACCGCGAGTG
>DASROK010000088.1:0-3403 GCA_035646915.1 Gemmatimonadaceae bacterium | reverse complement strand
GGGTTTCGATTTCGCGACACTCAACAGGATTGCCGGTGAAATCAAGGAAGTACTAGCGCTTGGTGCGGGCGTTGGTCTGGTGATCGGCGGCGGCAACATCGTGCGCGGCGCGCAGTTTGCCCAGCACGGAATGGATCGCGTCGGCGGCGATTACATGGGAATGCTCGGCACGGTCATCAATGCTCTCGCGGTTCAGGACGTTCTCGAGCAGAACGGAATGGAAACGCGAGTGATGACCGCCATCAACATGGAGCAGATTGCGGAGCCGTTCATTCGCCGGCGCGCCCTTCGTCACTTCGAGAAAGGGCGCGTCTGCATTTTTGCCGGCGGAACCGGGAACCCATACTTCTCCACTGATACAGCGGCTGCGCTTCGCGCCATACAGACCAAGTCGCAGGTGATCATCAAGGCGACCAGCGTCGACGGAGTATATTCGGCAGACCCGAAGAAAGATCCAAATGCCACTCTTTTCAACGAGATCAGCTACCGCGATGTGATGTTGAAGGAGCTTGGCGTGATGGATCAGACCGCGATTGCGCTTTGCAGAGAGAACAAGCTTCCGGTCATCGTACTGAACATCAACACACCTGGAGCCATTGCGCGCGCCGTATCAGGCGAGCGGATAGGAACGATCGTACATGAGCACGATACCCCAGATAATTAAGGATTCCCGCGCAGCGATGGACAAATCGCTCGAGGGATCGAAGCGCGAGCTTTCCTCGATCAGGACCGGAAAGGCGTCGACAAGTCTTCTCGACACTGTAAGAGTCGAAGCGTATGGACAGTCGATGCCGCTGAATCAGGTTGCAAGCGTATCCGCACCTGAGCCCCGTCTTCTGACCGTCACACCGTGGGACAAGGGCCAGGTGCAGGCAATCGAGAAAGCTCTCCGCGATTCTGATCTTGGCCTCAACCCTCAGTCGCAGGGCGGCACGATCCGCGTGCCGCTTCCCGCGCTCAACGAAGAGCGTCGCCGGGAGCTGGTAAAGGTCGTGCACAAGCTCGCCGAGGAAGCGCGAATTGGAATTCGTCATGCGCGCACCGAAGGCCGCGAGAAGATGAAGAAGCTCGAGCATACGAGTGAAGACGACGTCAAGCATGGCGAGCGCGACCTGCAGAAGATGCACGACGACTACATCAAGAAGATCGACGAACTTCTGAAGGCGAAAGAAGCAGAGATCCTGGAAGTTTGAGCTCGTGAGCGAGCTCCCCAAGCGGGTAATGTTCGCGCTCGTCGGCGCGCCGCTGACGATTGCGCTGATCTATTTCGGCGGATGGATTCTCGCGGCTGCGCTTGGCGCCATTGCCGCCATCGGCGCATGGGAGCTCTACCGCATGTCGCGCGAAGCGGGGCACGAGCCACTCGAGAATGCGGGAATTGTTCTCGCAGCGAGTGTTCCGCTCATGGTTCACGCAACTTACCTCGGCGTGTTCCGCGTTACGGTAACAGTTGGCGTGCTGATTTTCCTGACGCTCGCGGCGGGTGTGATCTGGGCCCGAGGCACTCAGCGCAAACCGCTGGTGAGCCTTGCTGTTACAGTTGTCGGAATCGTTTATCCGGCGCTCGTCACCTACATGTATCCAATCAGGTATCATGATTACGTGATCGATGCGCGCGCGGGAACTGTTCTGCTCATGCTGCCGATTGCGCTCACGTGGGCAACCGACACTGGCGCTTATTTCGTGGGAAGATCGATGGGACGGCACAAGCTGATTCCGTCGGTGAGTCCGGCGAAAACAATCGAAGGAGCAGCGGGCGGAGTTGCCATTGCAGTTCTTGCGGCATGGCTGTACGTGATTTTCCTGCTGAGACCATTGGCGCATCTGTCGATGCTCCCCGTGGGTCTCACGCTGTTTGCGATAATCATTTCATGTGTGGGCCAGATCGGTGACCTCGCGGAATCACTTTTCAAGCGCGATGCCGGAGTGAAGGATTCATCCCGCTTACTTCCCGGTCACGGTGGGATTCTGGACCGGTTCGACAGCCTGTTGTTCGTCTTGCCGGTGGCTTACGTGCTGCTCGGATATTTCCTCAAGCCGGCGCCGGGATGACGCGCCGCGGCGTTGCGATCCTCGGCTCGACCGGGTCGATCGGCACGACCGCGCTGCGCGTGCTCTCGAGACAGAGAGAGCGGTTTGACGTAACAGCATTGACGGCGCATTCGAATTCGGAGCTTCTTGCGGCGCAGGAAGACGAATTTCATCCAGGTTATGTCGGACTGGTGAACGGTGGTGAGCACGCGCGGGACAACTGGCATCGGGGCGCAGATTGCCTTGTGGCCGCTGCGACAAGCGCGGACGCGGACATCGTCCTGAACGCGGTAGTGGGTGCTGCAGGGCTCGATGCAACGCTTGCGGCGCTTCGTGCAGGAAAGCGCGTGGCCCTCGCAAACAAGGAGACTCTCGTCGTTGCCGGCGCGCTTGCGGAGAGAGCGTGCAATGAAGGCGGCGGAGAGATTGTTCCTGTCGACAGCGAGCACAGTGCAATTCTTCAGTGCATTGCGTCGAGACCGCGCTCGGATATCAGGCGCATCATTCTCACTGCGTCAGGCGGTCCGTTTCGCGGATGGAGTGAGGATCAGCTCGAGAAGGCAACCATAGAAGACGCCCTGCGGCATCCGACGTGGTCGATGGGGCGCAAGATCACGATCGACAGTGCGACGCTCGCAAACAAGGCGCTCGAGGTGATAGAAGCGCATTTTCTTTTCGGCCTGCCGTACGATCGTATCGATGTAGTTGTGCACCCGCAGAGTATTGTCCACTCGTTCGTGGAGTTCGTGGACGGGAGTGTGGTTGCCCAGATGAGCGTGCCCTCAATGGAGCTTCCAGTATTGTATGCGCTGACTCATCCGGAGAGGGCAGCCGATGAGGGCCTCGCTCCATTTGATCCTGTGGCGATTTCTCCTCTGACGTTCGAGCCGGTGGACGCAGCCCGGTTTCCGGCGCTTCGACTGGGGATCGCGGCAGGGAAACGCGGCGGCGCGGCACCTGCGGTGTACAATGCGGCGAACGAGCAGGCAGTATCGCTGTTTCTGGCTGGGCGAATACGATTTGGCGACATACCGCGTGCAATCGAAAGCGCTTTGGACAAGCTCGGGCAGATGCCGGGCGGGTCGCGTGAGCAGCTGCTCGAGGCAGATGCGGCCAGCCGCAGTCATGTGATGGAGCTTTTCTGATGCTTGCATATATAGCACCGATTTTTGTCTTCGGCCTCGTGGTGTTCGTGCACGAGCTGGGACATTTCCTGGCGGCGAAAGCTGTCGGCGTCTACACGCCGCGCTTTTCCATTGGATTTGGAAAGGCTCTCCTGCGAAGACGCTATGGCGAGACGGAGTACATTCTCGCTGCGCTGCCGATTGGCGGATATGTGCGCATGGCGTCGAGAGACGACGAGGCGACCGCG
>DASROK010000087.1:0-3459 GCA_035646915.1 Gemmatimonadaceae bacterium | reverse complement strand
AGGTTATCTACGGCCTCAACGGGAAGGGAACCCGGTCTCGCGCAGCCGGCGAGCAGTGTCAGAAGGAGCGCGCAGCCACGCCGGACTTTGTTCTCGATCATCGAGTTACCTGCTTCCGTTTCGAACCTCTACGAGCTCAGGAAGTTTCGCATCAGCATTGTGCCAGATTGCGAGAACCTCACGATACAACTTGCGACTGACCTCCCTGTTTCC
Organism: Gemmatimonadaceae bacterium; assembly: GCA_035646915.1. Lineage (GTDB taxonomy): Bacteria > Gemmatimonadota > Gemmatimonadetes > Gemmatimonadales > Gemmatimonadaceae > UBA4720. The sequence goes on along the minus strand of DASROK010000087.1, from coordinate 3,246 downwards.
CAATGCCTTCTCGGATCTGGCGAGCCCCAGAAGCACTGCGACGCGTTTTGGTGTTCGCGCCAGAGCCCGCGTGAACTCCGCTTTTGCCGCGGCTGGTTGCTTCATTAACAAAAGCAGCTCACCGGCAGACTCACGAGGAGGCTTGATTACCACCGGAGGTCCGAACGGCATGGGCAGAGATGCTTCGAGTGCTGCCGCTTCACGAAATGTTTTGAGCGCGTCTTCCAGCTTGCTGTTATCCCATTCCTTATAACCGCGCAGCGACATTGCCATTACTTCGACGAATCCGCGCGAAGTGGCTTTCGTAGCGTCGGATGCCGCATCGCTTCGCAGCTTCTCCAGGTAAGTGATCACCGAGTCGACCGCACCGCGGTCCCCACGTTTCAGCGCTGCCATGCCGTACCCAAACTCGGCGCCTGAAAGATCTACCATTGCCTCGGTGTATGACGCGGCATTGAAGTATGTGGTGTCAACCCGAACGAATGCAGCACGAGTGTTATAGCGATGACTGTCCACGACGCTGGCGGCGGCCATGATGCCTGCGGCATTCCATGAGTCCTGCTTGCGGTCCGGGGAGGTTGTGGTTTTAGCCTGCCTGACCATCGAGTCCAGCCAGTGGTCTGCCTCGCGATATCTTCCGAGCTGAATCAGGCTGTAGTTGATCCAGTGTGAGCCGTGTCCGCTCAGCTGCCCGTTTGGCAACGTGGCGTGCGCACGAAAATTGGCCTTGAGCACATCGTCCCATTGACCAAGCGCGAGGTAGATGTGCGACGTCATGTGAAGAGCGTGTGCGGCTGCGGGTGCGATTTCACCATACGCGTTCGCCGCTGCGAGTCCGAGGCCCGCGTGGTCAGGATCATCAACCGAATGAATCAGGTAATGCGCGAGTCCTGGATGACGTGGATGAGCCTTGAAGGCGGGCGACAGGAGCTCGTACGCCCTGCGGTATGTACCGGGGTCGCGATCTCCTTGATTCAATCCCAGCAGCGAAAGTGCATAAAATGCGCGCGCCTCGATGTCGGTGGTGTCATGCTGAAAGACTCTCGACATCGCGAGCGAGTAGGCTGTATCACGCTGCGCTTTGGTTCCGCCATCTGCGTAAAGCGCCTCAGCGGCTTCGAGCCAGAGTCGTTCTCTTTCGGTGTGCGCTTTTGCAAGACGTGCATCACGGCTCGGTCCCAGCTTTGCGAGTGCGGCGCGTGCGGCCGTTGTATCCTGCTGATTCCAGACAGGGTGAGTATACGTCATCGCTTCACCCCAGTATGCCATCACGTTCGAGGGATCGAGCATCTCAGCCGCGGCGAATTCAGCTGCTGCTTCGGGGTAGTGAAAGTTGTGCATGAAGAGCACTCCCCGAATGAATTTCTGCTGCGAAGCGGCGCTTGCTGTTACCGGAAAATCAATCGTGCCGAGCAGCGGTGCCGCGTGATCGGCGGCAGCGGGATCAGCGTGTGATTCCTGCGCGTTTACAGAGACGGTGCTGATCAATACGCCTATCACGACAAGAAGCTTCATTTCACTCCTCGAATTAATCATACGCCATTGTCAATCATCTATAATGTATGCACGCACTTGGGCGGTTGACGAACACGCGCTTGCGCCCGAAGATTGAGGCGCCAGTATCAACAAGAACGGAGAGCTCCATGCGAAGGCTAACTGTCCGCGCTCTGATCGCCACGACGATTGCGACATTTGGCTCTGCCGGGCTACTCGCGACGCCTGTCACTGCGGTCGCACAAGGAGCACCCGTCCGCTACACCGCACGGCAGTTCTTCGAGACGACGTCATACAGCATGCCCTCGTCAGCGGCCTACGCGTTTTCGGCCGATGGCCGCAACCTGCTCGTGTCATCAGATCGCAGCGGGGTTTTCAATGGCTTTCTTCTACCCGTGAAAGGCGGCGGGCCGGCGCCGGTGACGAGCTCGACCAGGAATGCGACTTTCGCTGTGAGCTTCTTTCCTGCCGACGACCGGTTGCTGTACACCTCCGACGAAGGTGGAAACGAATTGAACCACATCTACGTGCGTGAGCGCGATGGAAAAGTGCGTGACCTCACGCCGGGCGAGCGGTTGAAAGCCGACTTCCTCGGGTGGAGTGCTGACGGCCGGCAGTTTTTCGTGACGACGAATGAGCGCAATCCCGAGATGTTCGACATCTACGCATATAACAGCACCAGCTACGACCGCACGCTCCTATTCAAGAATGAAGGGTTCATACCTGTCGCCATTTCGCGCGACGGGCGCTGGGTAGCTCTGATCAAGGCGCAAAGCAGCGCGAACAACGACATCTATGTAGCCGACACCCGTTCCGGTGGGGCACCACGACTGGCAACCGAGCATAAGGGGAATATCGAATACGCCGTTTACAGTTTCTCCTCCGACAGCCGCAGTCTGACCTACGGTACGAATGAGCACGGCGAGTTCACGCAGGCCTGGACGTATGACATTGCCAGCAGCGAGCGGCGGCCGATGATTCAGGCGGACTGGGACGTGTTGTTCGTCATCTACTCCCCCAGTGGACGCTATCGCGTACATGGAGTGAATGCCGACGCTTCGACCGAGCTCTCCATCATCGATACTCGCACCGGTAAACCAGTTCGGTTGACGGCGGTTCCAGCGGGCAATCTTGGCCAGGTGCGGTTCAGTCGCGACGAGCGCACAATCGCCTTCACCGTTTCATCCGACACCTCGCCTGCCGACATCTTCGTTGCCGATCTCGCTACCGGTCAGGCGCGGAGACTGACGCACGCGCTCAACCCGGCAATTGATGAAAAGCAGCTGATGCAGGGGCGAGTGGTCCGCTTCCGTTCGTATGATGGTCGCGAAATACCCGGCATTCTTTACCGTCCACGCGAAGCGAGCGCGGCTAACGCAGTGCCGGGAGTGGTGTTCGTTCACGGCGGCCCCGGGGATCAGAGCGGACGCGGCTATTCCGCAACAATCCAGCATCTCGTCAACAACGGCTACGCGGTGTTTGCGATCAACAACCGGGGTTCATCCGGCTACGGAAAAACCTTCTATCATCTCGACGATCGAAAGCACGGCGATGTCGACCTGAAGGATGTGATCGCTTCGCGGGACTGGCTCGCGTCGCAGGACTGGATATCGGATCGCATAGCGGTGATGGGTGGCTCCTACGGCGGCTTCATGACGGCGGCCGCTCTGGCCTTCTATCCCGAAACGTTCGATGCCGGGATCGACATATTCGGCGTCACCAACTGGGTGAGAACGCTGGAGTCGATTCCCG
>DASROK010000086.1:0-4898 GCA_035646915.1 Gemmatimonadaceae bacterium | reverse complement strand
CATATAGACTCCAACCCTCACCGTCATGAGATCTTTCCAGGTCGGCCTGGCAAGTGTGTCCATCCTTGCCGCTATTCCTCTCGCCGCTCAGGGCGCTCGCTCTGTCGACCTCACCATTAACCACGTTGGCATCAGCATCGGTGACTCGCGCAGAACAACCGGACTGCGTCTCAACTATCGCGACCGCGAGATGCGCGAAGTTACCGGCATCAACGCGACAATCTGGATGCCCTATCGCGACAGCAGAGGCACCGTTCGTGGTTTGGCCCTTGGCCTTCCTGCAACCGGTGCGCGCCAGATCGACGGAATCGCTGCTGGAATTATCGGAATCGGTGCCGAAGATGACATTCGCGGCCTGGCACTTGGCGGCATCGGAATGGGCGTCGGCAACGACATGAAGGGAATCGCGCTTGGCGGAATCGGACTCGGCGCCGGCAGAGACATGAAAGGCATCGCCGCCGGCGGCATCGGCCTCGGAATCGGCAGCGATCTCACGGGATTGGGAGTCGGCGGAATCGGACTCGGCATTGGCCGCGACATGAAAGGAATAGCCGTTGGAGGGATTGGCATGGGTGTCGGTGGCAACTTGCGCGGTCTTGCTGTCGGCGGGATCGGAGTGGCCTCCGGCGGAAATGCGACCGGAATCCTGCTTGGAGGCATTGGTGCAGGCGCCGGCGGGAATCTCAAAGGCCTTTCCATAGCAGGCGTTGGAGTCGGAGCGGGTGGAGATGTTACCGGGCTCACGATCACTGGAATTGGAATGGGAGCGGGCGGCGATGTAACCGGAGTTCAGCTCGCGGGAATTGGAATCGGTTCCGGCGGAACCTTGAGATGGGTGAGCATCGCCGGCATTGGCGTCGGTGCGCCGCGAATCGAAGGAGTCGCAGCCGCTGCGGCTGTGGGGGGTGTGGATGTGCGCGGTCTTGTTGTCGCTCCGATTTATTTCCGCATCACGAACGACGGCAGAATGAAAGGAGTCAACATCAGCGCAGTGAACAATGTGCGTGGAACCCAGCAGGGACTGGCAATCGGACTGTTCAACTACGCGAGGTCACTCGATGGAGTTCAGGTCGGAATTCTCAATTACGCTGCCAACAAGCGCAGCGCAAAGCTGCTTCCCATCGTCAATTTCGCGCACAGATAGCGTCACCCTGATGCTTTCCTGAGCTCACGAAACATTTCGGTGAGCTCAGGAAGCTGATGGTTGGCGTTCAATCCGCTTGGATTTGGGAGAACCCAGATGCCAGTCGACCCGATCCGCTCCTGCTGCCTGCCGATCCCTGCATGAGGACGATCGAATCCAGCTCGATACGCTCCGATTCCGACAACCGCGAGCCACGCCGGCTTGAACTTTCTCACCTTCCGCTCGAGCGCGATTCGGCCCGCTCGATATTCCTCGTTGCTGAGCTCGGCCGCAGTTGCAGTCGCGCGACGCACAATCGCGGTTATTCCGTAACCCCGAGCGAGAAGCTCGTCACGCTCACTCGGATGCAGTAGACGCTCGGTGAATCCGGCTGCGAAGAGTGCGGGCCAGAAGCGATTGCCTGGTTTTGCAAAATGAAGCCGGGTCGCTCCGGAATAGAGTCCCGGATTGATGCCGCAGAATAAGATCTTGAGATTCGGCGCAATAAGGTCGGGAACGCTTCGGCCGGCCGCGTTCTTCAGCTCTTCCGAGGTAGGTTTCTTGAACTGTTTCGTGGGCGGCATGCTCGAGGAGATCTGAATGCTGAAATGGCTTGGAGGATGTGCGGTGGTTGCGGTGATTCTACTCGCCGGCGGAGCGTATTTCGCAATGCGCACAGTCAGAGAATCACTTTCGCCGGACGGATCAGCGCGTGTTGCAATCCATGCACCGCCTGAGCGCGTTTTCGCGTCGCTCGCTTCGGCAGATTCCCAGGCAACATATATCGCTGCGGGAAACAAAGTCACTACCAGCAGGCGTGGCGCCCTTCAACCCGGCGATTCCATTCGCGTCGAGCTGCGCGCAACTCTCGGCATGAAGCAGGAGCCCATGATCTGGATTGTGAAGGAAATTGTCCCGAATCAGAAGATTGTGTTTTCACTTGGCGCGGTTGGATCGCGCGCAGTATCGGCGACAAAGAGTGATTCTCTCTTTGCGAAAGGGGATTCGACAATCATCATAGGCCGTCTCGCCTTTCAGCTTCCTGATTCTGCAAAGTCGAGCGCCACCAGCGACATGATGGGCACAATGTTTCAGATGCAGTCCAAGCTCGAGCTCGAGAGTCTCAAGATCAGGATAGAAGGCAAGGCCGCCCCTCGCAAACCTTGAAGGACACTCTCATCGAACGGATTCTCGATCGGCTCGGGTTGAGCCGCGATGTCGCGCGCAGTGCCTCCGGGCTGACTACGGTTTACGGCGCGTGGTGCGCCAGCATTCCGTTCGACAATACTGCGAAGCTCATTGCGCTGGGCAGAAAGTCCTCCGGATTGCTCCCGGGAATTGACACCGTGGAATTCTTCGAGCGTTTCCTGCTGCACAATGTCGGCGGGACATGCTGGCCCACCAGCAACGCTCTGTTCGAGCTGTTGATCGCACTTGGATTCAACGCGCGGCGCGCTGCCGGATCGATGGGTGACACAGGAATCGTCAGTCATGGCACTACGAAGGTTCGAATCGACGACGATGACTGGCTCGTTGATTCGTCGATGCTTACCAACAGTCCGCTTCCACTTCAATCAGGACGATTTGCCGGCGAAGACCGACTCGTTCCGGCAGAAGTCAGAATTGAAAACGGGGATCATGTGGTCTGGTGGGATCTGCCGCCGAACTCATCACCGATGCCGTGCCGGCTTCTGCATGACGATGTCTCCCACGACTTCTACATAGAGCGTTATGAAGCGTCTCGCATTCGAAGTCCGTTCAACGAGCGCATCTATGCGCGCAGAAATCTCGGCACCAGGATCCTGATCATCACAGGCAATCGCCGCCTCGTGAAAACCGTAGACGCGCTTGACGATTCACAGCTGGGCGAATCTCAGCTTTCGGAAAGTCTGAGGGATGAGATCGGGCTTTCAGCGGCAATACTTGACGAGCTTAGAGAATCGCCCGCGTGGCGAGCGTCTTTTATTCCTCCGCCTCCGGCAGCGGGTGCTGCTTCAGCAAGCGCGCAACAAAAGCCTGATTCCGCACGAACGTCTCGGCCATCTGGCGCATCTCCTGCGACCTGAACTTTTTTTCTGCTGTCTCGCGCGTTTCTTCGCTCAGCTCGCCAAGCCATGAGACTGACGGAGCTGGCGGAATGGTGAATCCGTTCCAGCTCATGAAGTTCAGAATGTTTCCAATGATGTGCTCGGCCCCGTCTTCTCCGCCGGTGATGACGATGCCGCCGGTCTTGTTCTGAAACCGCGATTTCCCCGTCGCCAGAAGCTCGTCATTGAGCTCATCCATTCGTTCAATAGCGCGCTGCATCAGTGACGACTGTATTCCCCACCAAATCGGGGTCGCGAAGATGATGATGTCGGCAGCCAGAACGCGATCGAGAATCTTCGGCCAGTCGTCATCGTCAACTTCTGTTCTGGTGCCCGGCTGAATGTCGTAGTCGCGAAGCCGGATGATTTCGCTTTCTACATTTTCCTTTTCGCGGAATGTCTCGGCGACCAGATCACATAGCACCTGCGTGTGCGAAAGCTGGTGTTTTTTCTTGAGTGTGCCGAGCAGGAAGATCGCGCTGACTGTTTCGCTCATGGGCTCAGCTCACTGCACGTCCCAGTCCAGCGCATATTAGGTCGCGACGAACTCTTCCGGAGCGCGAGCCATGAGCCCTCAGGCGGCATCTGTTACTTCGCGTGATCGAATTGCCTCGGTCGATATCATCCGCGGCGCTGTGATGGTCCTGATGGCAATCGATCATGTGCGAGTTTTTGCGGGAGTTCCGACGAATGGGCCGCCGGGTGTGTTCTTCACTCGATGGGTCACGCATTTCTGCGCTCCTGCATTCATCTTCCTCGCGGGCACGGCTGCTTTCCTCTACGGACAGAAGGTCGGAGCGCGATCATCGCTCGCGAAGTTTCTGGTGATCCGCGGTCTCTGGCTCGTACTCCTCGAGCTCACGCTGCTGCGCTTTGGATGGACGTTCAATTTCGACTACGCGAATTTCACTTTCGCAGGTGTGATCTGGGTGATTGGCTGGTCGATGGTCGTCCTTGCGATTCTGGTTTTTCTTCCGGTGAGGATTGTCGGCGCAATCGGCGTCGCGATCATTCTGCTGCATAACGGGCTCGCGCCGGTGCTCAGTGGCGGCGAGAATCCGTCGCCCGTCATGCAGGTTCTGTATGCCGGCGGAAATTTCGGTCTCGCAGGCTTGAACATCGTTGTGCTTTACGTGCTGCTTCCGTGGGCAGGCGTGATGGCAGCTGGTTTCGCTTTCGGTGCTGTATTGCGTGAACCTCCCGAGCGGCGTCGCAGGATCTGTATCACAATTGGGCTCGCTGCGATCGTTTTGTTCATCATGCTGCGTGCAACCGGCATCTACGGTGATCCACGCGAATGGTCGAGCGGGAATGGACCACTCGCGTTTCTGAATCCCGCAAAGTATCCGCCGTCACTGCAGTTCCTTCTCATGACGCTCGGCCCCACGATACTGCTGATTCCATTTCTTGAGAACGTGCGTGGCAGAGTTGCCCGATGGCTTCGTATTTTCGGCCAGGTTCCGTTTTTCTTCTACGTTCTGCACATCCCGCTGATTCACTTGAGCGCGCTTCTCATCTCGATGGTGCGCACGCCGGAAAGCACTGGCTGGTTGGTTGCGAATCATCCAATGCTCCCGCCGGATGTGCCGGAAGGTTATCGCTGGAGTCTAGGCCTTCTCTATCTCGTGTGGGCGATAGTTGTAGCGATTCTCTACTTCGCCTGCCGATGGTACGCGGAAGTAAAAGCC
>DASROK010000085.1:0-5137 GCA_035646915.1 Gemmatimonadaceae bacterium | reverse complement strand
GTCATCACTCACCAGCCTCCGACCGATTTCAACGGAGCTTCATCGGGGGCCACGGTCACGGCGACCTTCAGCGAACCGATGGATCCAGCGACGATAAATGCGACTACTTTTTCACTGCGTGTGTTCGGCAGCGGCGCTTCGATCCCTGGTTCAGTCACGTATAACACGACGACTCGCGTCGCGGAATTCACGCCCGCGAGCGCACTGCCGAATCCGGTCAAGATCACCGCAACAGTGAGCACTGGCGCCAGGGACCTGGCAGGCAATGCTCTCGCCGCAGCAGTAACGTGGTCGTTCACCACACGTGACGACACGCCTCCGACTGTCAGCGCTACGTCTCCTGCGAACGGAGCTGCCGGTGCTGGGCCTTTTTCGCCGGTCACGATCACATTCAGTGAGTCAGTTCAGGCCGCCACGATCAATGCGACGAACATAACGCTGAAGCTGACATCGAGTGGTGCCACCGTGGCGGGTACACTTGCATTCAACGGAACCGACGCCGTCACGTTCACGCCGTCGGCGCCGCTCGCTCAGGGCAACTACACGCTCACTGTGAACAACGTGAAGGATGTCGCGGGCAATTTGATGGCCTCGCCTTCCGTGACCACGTTCACTGTCGACGCAACGCCGCCAACGGTCAGCAGTATCGTGCCGACGAACGGAGCAGTGGGGGTTGCAACGAATATCGCTGTGCAGGTCACGTTCAGCGAGGCGATGGATGCGAGCAGCATTACGAACGCCACGATTCTCCTTCGAAATACTGGAACAAGTGTCCAGGTTCCTGCGACTGTGACCTACAGCAGTACGACGCACGCGGCTACGCTCACTCCATCAGGTCCCTTGTCCAACGCGACGAATTACACAGTGGTCGTAACAACGGGAGTGAAGGATGCGGCGGGTAATCCGCTTGCAGCGCAGTTCCCGTCGAGCTTTATGACCATAGCGCTTCCGGATATGACGGCGCCGACGATTGTCTCGAGGACTCCGACAGACAACGCGAATAACGTCGCTGTCAACACAACGGTCACGGTGAAATTCAGCGAGCCGATGGATGCGTCGACAATTGCCGGAACTACAAACATCAAGCTTGCGCCGACGGCAAACCTTGCCTCGCCGGTGGCAGCGACGGTTACGTACGATGCTTCAACGAATAGCGCTATTCTGACACCAACCGCTCCGCTGGCAAGCGGCACCAGCTACACTGTAACCGTTACGACTGGCGTGAAGGATGTCGCTGGGAACCAGCTTGCAGCGCAGTCGACGTCGAAGTTCACCACTATCGCCGATACGATCGCTCCCACTGTTATTTCCACGAGCCCAAAAAATGACACGACCGTCGCCGCTCCGGCGACAATCACCGTTACGTTCAGCGAGGACATGAACCCGACCAGTGTGATTACGTCGACAAGTGTCAAGAAAACGAGTGATTCTTCTCCCGTGGCGGGAATTGTCTCGTACAACGCTGCGACCATGACGGCGATATTTACGCCGACCGTCCCTCTCGCGAACGGGACTGGCTACACAGTGACCGTCACGACGGGTGCAAAGGACCTCGCGGGCAATGGATTGACGGGCAATTTTACGTTCTCCTTCACGACCAGCCCGTAAAAGCAGGCAGGGAGACAAGGAAGGCGGCACCGGGTACCGGTTCATAATCTGCGATCCCTGGCATGACCCTTCTCGGCGGAGCGCTCGCCTTCATCGTCGGATTCGTTCTCGGCCTCCTCGGCGGGGGAGGGTCGGTGCTCACCGTTCCCATCCTCATCTATGTGCTTCACGTTCCGGTAAAACCGGCAATCGCAATGAGCCTGGTGGTGGTCGGGCTTGTGGCATTCATTGGATTCATCGGTCACGCGAGGCAGGGAACTGTTTCCACGCGCGTTGCGCTGATCTTCGGACCGCCCGCCGTGGTTGCGGCTTATGCGGGAGCGCGAATTGCGCGTCATGTGCCTGCACACGTTCAGCTCGTGCTGTTTGCGCTGATCGGCCTTACAGGATCCGCCATGATGTTCCGCGGCGCGATGAAAATGTCGGGCAAGTCTGATTCTGAAGGTTTCGAATTTCGCGCCGACGGCCGTACGGTCGGGCTGCTTGCACTCGAAGGCGCTGGAGTGGGACTCATGACGGGCCTCATTGGCGTGGGCGGAGGATTTCTGATTGTGCCCGCGCTGGTGTTCGTCGCAAAACTTCCGATGAGGCTCGCGATTGGAACTTCACTGCTCGTAATTACGTTGAATGCACTCAGCGGATTTGCAGGATATCTGGGAACAGTGCCGATCGACTGGGAGCTCGTGTTGTGTTTTACTTCAATCGCTGCGATCGGAAGTATCGCTGGGGCAGTCATCAGCAAGGGCGTGCCCCAGAAACGCCTCAAGCAGGTTTTCGGCGTGCTTCTGGTCGGCGTTTCGCTTTACGTACTCTATAGAAGATGAATAAAAACGAGATACAGAGCGGCGCTGCCGACGCAGAGATACAGAGGCAGATTGCCCATCCGCCCGAAACAATCGAAGGCTGGTACGCGCTTCATCAGATCTACCGTTCCACTTCTCCCGAGGATGCGCACGGGAAACTTTCATCGCCTGCGGCGGAGGAACCTCCTTCAGGCCGCGGATGGACGCGATGGGTGCGACTGATTGGATCGCCCGCCGATCTGATGGTGATTCATTTCCGTCCAACGCTCGATGACATTGCGAGCGCGCAGGATGCATCGCGTCACTGGATCAAAACGCTTGGCCTGGAGCTCAAGTACTCCTTTCTCAGCGTGACTGAAGCCGGTCTTTATCACATCACCGCGCAGCTTGCGTCCAACGCAGAAGACCGCGGCGGAAAAGTGGGAGACGAAGCGTATCGCACCGAGATGTCGGACCGTGTCCGTGCGGAGCTCGAGAGCGATCATGTGAAGAGAAGACTGTATCCACAGCCTTCCCAGGACATGCCGTACGTGTGCTTCTATCCCATGTCAAAGCGGCGGGAGCCGGGACAGAACTGGTATTCACTACCGCTTGACGAGCGGAGCCGCCTCATGCACGCGCATGGAATGACCGGGCGTAAATACGCCGGGCGAATTCAGCAGATCATAACCGGTGCGATCGGCCTCGATGCCTGGGAGTGGGGAGTGACGCTGTTCGCGCGCGATCCACTCGATTTCAAGCGAATTGTCACGGAGATGCGCTTCGATGAGGTCAGCGCAAAGTATGCCGAGTTCGGCGACTTCTATGTTGGAAAGGTTTTGACGGCTTAGTCTTTCCGTCGCTCTTTCATTCGTGACGGAGAGAATGCGCTGAAGTGCATTGTGTGATGGAACGTCTCCGTTCCATCCCACTCCTCATCGATAGCGGTGGCCGTTTCGGTCTCACCGAGCTTTCTGACATCGATGCTCACCGTCCCGTCGCTTCGCACGGGGTTGTAGATGTTCACGAAGCGCTGGCCGACGACAATTTCGGGCGGCTTGTATGACGTGCGTGCATGTACCGTCATCGAGAACGTTTCGTCGATCCCGGATAGAAGTACGAGGATTTCTGCATCCTTATCGGCGAGATCCTGGCTTGTCATTCCATATAACGGGCTTTTCTCGTCGATCGGATGGACGATCGTCCAGCTCAGAGGGAAGAAGACGAGGCGCTTTCGCTCGAGGTCGAGCTGGTCATACTGCCTTGAATCGCCTTCCATGCGTGTGAACAGTACTTTCGCCTCGAGCTCGATCAGCTGATTTCCGCGGCCATTGGTAAGCCGGAACATCAATCCCGTGATGTTTCTGTACGGTGCAATGACCGCGCGGTCGCTGAAGACTATCTGCGCAGTGGGGCGTGAGAATCGGGCAAAGAGAATTCCTGTGCCGAGTGCGAGGACTGAAAGTCCGGTGAGCGATTCGATCGTGACGATGAGATTAGGCAGCACTCCGTTCGGCTGAATATTTCCGTAGCCGATTGTGCCGAGTGTTTCGACGCTGAAGAAGAACGCTCGCCCGAATTCTCCGCCGAACTTGGCGGCTTCCTGGCCGATGATGGCATTAGGTCCGCACGCGAGATAAGCTGTCGCGAAAATCAGGTTCGCTGTAAGGTAGCCGACTGTTACGACCATCATGAACTGCTTCCATGTGATGGAGAGCAGGAAGTGGTATGCGCTCAGCGATTCGAGGAAGCTTCTTCCTTCGCGGCGGGGATTGAACGTGCCGTCGCGGTTGAGCAGTCGTTTTTCGTTGGCTCCGCCGACAACGGAGCCGAAGCCCAGGTCTTTGTATTCCTGGGAGTCGGTTGTGGCTAATTCGGGCGCTGACACGGAAACAACATAATGTCAGGTACTGCTTCCGACGAGATTTATCAGCCGGTCAGCGAGATCGGAAAGCTCTTTCTTCCTTTTCTGGTAAAGCCACGAGAAGCCTTGCCGTGCGAAATGCAGACCGATCGCCATTCCGGCAATCGTCAGCGGAATGCCGACCCATACCGAATTGACGTAGCGCGACAGCCGATACAGTGTCGTGATGAGCATCACAAGTCCGCCTCCTGCGATTATTCCCGAAGCCGAGATCGAAATTGCGAGATTCCGGAGGTCTTCGTCGACGCGGATCGTGGTCTCATCCGCTCCCGAGGAGAATTTTGCCGAGACGTTGCGATCGACGAGTCCCCGGATCTTTGCCGACCAATTCCTGTAGCCTGCGCTGCCGAGCATTGTCCCATCGTGACGGAAAGTGGAAACGAGATGATCGAACAGCCGGGAGAAGTCGTCTTCGCCAAGTGTGGCCGGAGTTCGTCGCTCGGTGGAAAGAAAGGTCGGTGATCTAACAAAGCGAGAAAGGCCATCGTTACCGGCTTCCCTGACGAGATCGATCGGAGGCCGGATGGCAACGTCGCGGGCGGCACGCCGTACGAACGCGGGATCGATGCTGGCTTGAGATGCGACTTGTTCAAGCTGCGTGAGGCTCAGCGAATGGGATGCGTTCGCTTCCAATTCGGCGGCGCGGCGCAGAATTAGTTCAGTCTCGTCTGGATCGAATCTCTGATCATCTTGCCGGCTGCCTGTCATGCGAAAGAATTTCGCGCGGTGAGGGCTTGGCCCGATAGATAGGCGCTGGGTAGATTGCCTTCTGCTTCGCGGAAGACTGCGATGCGGGACGTGGCGCAGCCCGGTAGCGCACCTG
>DASROK010000084.1:0-3452 GCA_035646915.1 Gemmatimonadaceae bacterium | reverse complement strand
CCGATGACCTCACGAAGCTCGCGAAAGAGTACCCGAACGTTTCTTTCGCCGGAGTCGACTACGCTCTTTCCGTCGACGACAAAGGCAATGTCATCCCGCCGCCGCCCAATCTTGCCGCCCTGAAATTTCGCGAAGAGGAAGGTTCATTTCTCGTCGGCGCCATGGCAGCGCTCGTCAGCAAGTCGAAAAAGATCGGATTTGTCGGAGGAATGGACATTCCCCTCATCCACAAGTTCGAGGCTGGATATCGCGCTGGCGTTAAGCAGGTCTGTCCTGATTGCACGGTCGTTGCGCAGTATGCAGGCGTTACGCCCGACGCATTCAAGAACCCCGGCAAGGGAAAGGAGCTCGCTCTCAGCCAGTATCAATCGGGCGTCGAGGTGATTTTCCACGCATCAGGCTCAACCGGGCAGGGTGTTTTTGAAGCAGCGCGCAGCATGAACAAGCTCGCAATCGGCGTCGATGCAGACCAGAACGACGAAGCGCCAGGTCACGTCCTCACTTCGATGGTAAAGGGAGTCGATGCGGCTGTCTTCGATGCAATTCAGCGCGTTCAGAACAAGACCTTCAAAGGCGGGATTTATTCCTTCGGGCTCAAGGAAGGCGGCGTTGGATATGTGTACGACGATCGCAACAAGAAGCTCATTCCTGATTCAGTACACGACCGCGTGGAGCAGCTCAGACAGGAGATAATTGCCGGCAGAATAAAGGTGCCGAGCACGAGATGACATCGCCTGTGAGCACTGCGGGCGGACGCGACCCGCTCGCGATCCGCATGGAAGGCATCGACAAGACGTTCGGCTCAGTGCGCGCAAACCGCGGCGCTTCACTCGAGGTGAAGACAGGCGAGATTCACGCGCTCGTAGGAGAGAATGGCGCCGGCAAGTCGACGCTGATGAAAATCCTCGGCGGATTGCAGAAGCCTGACGCAGGAAAAATGGAAGTGAACGGCCGGAATGTTACTGGCTGGTCGACAAGCGATGCGATTGCTGCGGGCATCGGCGTCGTGCATCAGCATTTCATGCTCGTCCCGACTTTGACAGTTGCCGAAAACATTGTTCTCGGAATGGAGCCGACCAGAGGCGTCCGTTTCGATTACGCCCGGGCTGTGGCAGATGTGCAGAAGCTGAGCGCTGAAACAGGATTGGCTGTCTTTGCTGACGCGAAGGTTTCAGATCTCTCAGTTGGCGAAGCACAGCGCGTCGAAATTCTGAAAACACTTTTCCGCGGCGCGAAGATCCTCGTGCTCGATGAGCCCACCGCAGTTCTTTCTCCTCCCGAGGTGAAGGAGCTGTGGACGGTGCTTCGCCGGCTGCGTGATGCCGGCGGAACGATAGTGCTGATAACGCACCGACTCGATGAAGTGATCGAGATCTCCGATGTCATCACGGTGATGCGTGCAGGTCAGACCGTAGACAGGCTCAAAACTTCCGAGACTACGCCTGCGCAGATTGCGCGCGCGATGGTGGGCCGCGACGTGGTTCTGAGCTCGCGGGATGAAGCATCTGCACTCGGCACTCATGCGCAGCGTGCAAAAAAAGAAACGGAGACACTCGAAACCGGCTTCCATCCCTCTGACGACATGACGTCGGCAATTCGCGTGAATGATCTCGTGGTGATGGGATCGCGCAATACACGCGCTGTCGACGGAGTGACGTTCTCTATTCGCCCCGGGGAAATTCTTGGTATCGCAGGAGTTGAAGGAAACGGACAGACGGAGCTGATCGAGGCACTCGCAGGGTTGAGGCCGATTGTGTCCGGCCTGATGCGCGTGAACGGTCATGATGTAACGACAGAAAGCATCAGCGCACGCAGGGACGCGGGGCTTTCCCACATCCCGGAAGATAGACATCGCCGTGGATTGGTTCTCGATTATTCAATCGCAGACAACCTGGTTCTCGGGCTTCAGACCGATTACTCGAAGCGCGGGATCCTGAGCGGCTCGCGCATCAGCGATAACGCTCGCAAGCGAATAGAGACGTTCGACATCAGGCCCCCTTCTCCCGACCTGCCCGCACGTGCCTTGTCTGGAGGAAATCAGCAGAAGGTTGTAATCGCGCGCGAAATGGGACGGCCATTCACTATCCTTCTCGCGTCGCAGCCAACGCGCGGAGTCGATGTCGGCGCTATCGAATTCATTCACAAGCAGCTTCGCGAAGCACGCGCCGCTGGCGCGGCAGTCCTTCTTGTTTCTGCGGAGCTCAATGAGATTCTCGCCCTGGCTGACAGAGTCGCAGTGATGTACCGGGGCAAGCTCACCAAAGTCATCCCTGTCGAGCAGGCCGACGAGGAAACGCTCGGAGAGTACATGACGGGAACGCGATCGGAGACCGCTGCGTGAGCTCGAGATTCCGCGAAAATCTCGAGGAAGCACTCTTTCCACCATTCGTCGCGCTTCTGGTGGCACTGATTTGTGGAGACCTGCTCATCATGAGCTACGGTCAGTCACCGGGAACTGTGTACAAGCTTCTGCTCGAGGGAACCTGGGGCAACGCATACGGATTTGGCCAGGTTCTCTACAAAGCAACGACACTGACGTTCACTGGTCTCGCTGTCTCTATCGGTATCAGGGCAGGCTTGTTCAACGTCGGAGCGGAAAGCCAGCTCGCGGCAGGCGGATTCCTCGCAGCGCTACTCGGACTTGGCCTGTCGCCCCACATGCCGGGAATTTTCGCAATTCTGCTGTGCATTATCGCAGCGATGGTTGGCGGAGCAATTGTCGGCGCAATTCCCGGATGGCTCAAGGTCAAGTACGGCGCGCACGAAGTGATCGTGACGATCATGCTCAACTTCGTCGTGCTCGCGCTGCTCAATTACATCGTTGCGGCAAAGCTGCATGTTCCGGAAACGCTGCATACGCCGGAAGTTGCAAACAGTGCGATACCGCGACTGGAATCATTCATTCCGGCGTTTCACGGATCAGCGGCTAACCTCACTCTCGTTGTCGCGCTGATCGCTGCGATTCTCAGCTGGGTTTTTCTGTTCAAGAGCCGGCGCGGTTATGAGATCCGCGCGGTTGGGCTGCAGCCCGAAGCTGCTGAGTACGGCGGAGTAAGTGTAGGCGGCGCATGGATGCGCGCGATGGTTCTGTCGGGTGCAGTGGCAGGACTGGGCGGCATCAATTACGTGCTGGGCTACAAGCACTACTATGAAGAAGGATTTGCCGGCGGATCAGGATTCCTCGGCATCGCGGTTGCGCTTGTTGGAAGAAACCATCCTCTGGGCGTTGTGCTCGCAGCGTTGTTCTTCGCCACACTCTCTCAAGGCGGTCTCGCGATTCACGCATTCGTACCAAAGCAGATGGTCGAAGTGCTGCAGGGAGTCGTCATTCTCGCCGTCGCCATGTCGGTTCCTGAAGTTCGCGCGTCACTGAAACGTGCAAGGAAGCCGGTCGCCGCATGAACCCGATTTCCTTCCTCACGCAGATGATCCGTATCGCTGTGCCTTATTTG
>DASROK010000083.1:0-3991 GCA_035646915.1 Gemmatimonadaceae bacterium | reverse complement strand
CCGCGCAGGTATCTAGAACGTCACCGTTTTTTCCCCAATGGTCCCACACTCCCGCCATCGCAAACGGCCGATGACCGGCGAGATGAAAAAACATTGGCGTGCGCGACTTGTCGACGGAATTCCACTCATAGTACCCATCAGCCAGAACGAGGCAGCGCCGCTTCCTGAGCAGGAATTCCCAGGTATCCTTTGTCGCGAGAGTGTCCGATCTGGCGTTGATCATTCGCGCCCCGATCGACCGATCCTGAGCCCACGCAGGCACAAGTCCCCATCGCAATGGCCTCAGCTGCGCATGCCCGTCTTCGCCGGCAAAGATCGTGAGCTGCTCCTGAGTCGGAGCAATGTTGTAACGGGGCTTGAATCCCGGGATCACAGGAGGAAGGCTGAATCGCTCCAGCACGCTCACCGGCGCATCGTGCAGTGAAGATCTGCCGCACATGACGCTAACCTACCGCGCTGGCCCGAATCGCGCAGTAGGGGTAATGACTCAAGTGATGAGGATCGAATGGCGAAGTGCGAAGTATGCGGCAACAGCTACGACAAGTCGTTCACGGTGACGATGACCGGCGCAACACACACGTTCGACTCGTTCGAGTGCGCCATTCATGCGCTCGCACCGGTGTGCGCGCACTGTGGCTGCAAGATCATCGGGCACGGCGTTGAGAGCACCGGAACCTTCTACTGCTGCGCGTCCTGCGCATCGATGTCCGGAGTGAAAGGACTCGAAGACCGCGTCTGACTTGAGCGTGATTACTCCCGGGATGTCGATGGTGAGATCGGACTCTCTCCACTGCGAGAGAGTCGTCCGCAAAAACGCGCGCGCATTTACGCTCGCTACCTACTTTCTTCCGCCGAAAAAGCGCCGGGCGTCAGTCGCCTTTTACTGTTTTGGAAAATCTGCAGGCGAAATTGCCCGCTCATGCGGTAACGACAGGAAAGCGGCAACAAGACTTCTCCTCGATTACCGCCGTGAGCTTGCTGAAGCAATGGAAGGACGGCCGCGCGGCGCCGTACTTCGCGAAGTGCGCTGGGCAGTGCGCGAATTCTCCGTCGATGGAGATCTGCTGTTCGAGCTGCTCGACGGACTGGCGCGCGATTTCACTCTAAGCTCCTGCGAAACATGGGATGAGCTCGAGGAGTACTGTGAGAGCGTCGCCAGCACCATCGGATTGATGTGCGCGCAGGTACTCGGCATTCCAGGTGGCGCACGCCAGGAAAAAATTTCTTTGGGTCATGCTCGAACGCTTGGCGTTGCTATTCAGCTCACCACTATCCTGCGTGATGCAGCGGCCAGCGCTGCCGGGGGCAGGTGTTACCTCCCGGACTCAGAGCTTTCCCGTTTTGATTTGTCACGCGAGGACGTCTTGCTGAATCCACAGCTCACAGGTGACCCGCGATGGCACCGGCTGATGAGCTTCGAGATTGGAAGAGCCCGCTCGTTGTACGAGCGCTCGCTTCCGGGCATCTCGATGCTTTCGGAAGACTCTCAGCGCTGTGCGGCGGCTTGCGCAATCGGTTACGCGGCGGTGCTCGACGCCCTCGAGCATACAATGAATGACTCGCTCTCATCGCGGGCCTCACTCGGGACCATGACACGGCTTGGAATTCTCTGGGAAGCATGGCGGTATCGAGGCCGCGCCACGGCTTGATACGAGCGGTCCAGTCAGCATTCAGCATTCAGCATTCGTTCCGCCATTATATTTGACGTCATGCCAATTGAAATAACAAAGCAGGAAGGCTCAGGCGTGGATCGTCACGTCCAGATTTCCGTTCCTGTTGAAACCGTAAAGGACGCAGAAGAAAAGGCGGCCCGCCGCTACGCTTCGTCGGTCAGGCTGCCTGGATTCCGGCCTGGAAAGGCGCCGGCCGCGATGGTCCGCAAGAAGTTCGCTGAAGCCATCAGGCAGGAAGCCGTCGAGGCGCTGGTCCGCGACGCCTACAAGGAAGTCGTCGAAAAAGCGGACCTCAAGATCGCATCCCAGCCGCACGTGCACGATCTCAAGTTCGAGGAAGGCAAGCCGCTGACCTTCGAGCTGCACTTCGAGGTTCGTCCCACGCTCGAGCTTGCGCGCACCTCAGGCTTCCGCGTGACGAAGCGCAACGTCGTTGTCACTAACGAAAATGTTCGCGACCAGATCGAATCCATTCGCGACCAGCGCGCGGCATGGGCGCCCGTTGAGGAAAAGCCGATGCCCGGCGACATGGTGAACGTCGAGATTTCCACCGGCGATGATGATACCGGCGGCGAATCCCGATCGTACCCGCTGGTTCTTGGCGCAGGCCAGGCAATTCCAGGAATCGAAGAGCTCATCATGGAAGCTCGCCCGGGTGAAACGGTCGAGCGCCCGGTGAAGTGGCCGGACGATTTTCCGGATGAGGCGCAGCGCGGCAAGACCAAGACTGTGAAAGTCAGGCTGCAGGACGTGAAGCGTAAATCAGCCGCGCCACTCGACGACGCATTCGCTCGCGAGGTCGGCGACTTCGATTCGCTCGCTGCGCTCGAGACCGCTGTTCGATCCGATCTCGAAGAGCATGCAAAGCGTGACGTCGACGCCGAGGTGCGGCAGAAACTGGTCGATGAGATTATCGGCGCGAATCCCTTCGACGTCCCGCCAAGCTGGGTTCGCCAGTTTGCCGATAACTATGCGGAAGCGTATCAGATCCCGCCTGAAGAGCGGGAGAAGTTCGCGACTGAGTTCCGCTCGATGGCTGAGCGTCAGATCAGGCGCGATCTTGTAGTCGAGACCATCGCTGAGCGCGAATCACTTGCCTCGACGGAAAAGGATCTTGACGACCGCATCACCGAACAGGCAGAGAAGCGCGGGATAAACCCCGGGCAGCTTTACGCGCAGCTCGAAAAGAGCGGACGACTGAAGGAGATCGAGAGAAGTATTACTGAAGACCGGGTTTTCCAGTGGCTGCTGGAGAAGAATGAAGTACAAACCGAGAGCTGAAGAAGAGGAAGAAATGCCGACTCTGTACACGCCCTATGTAATCGAGCGCTCGAGCCGTGGTGAGCGCACCTACGACGTATTTTCGCGACTCCTCATGGATCGCATCATCTTCCTTGGCACGCCTATCAACGATGATGTTGCGAACGTGGTGATTGCGCAGCTTCTGTTTCTGGAAGCAGACAATCCCGAGCGCGACATTCACATTTACATCAACTCGCCGGGCGGCAGTGTATCCGCCGGCATGGCGATTTACGACACGATGCAGTTCCTCAAGTCGCCGGTGAACACGAACTGCATGGGACTGGCCGCAAGCATGGGCTCATTCCTTCTTGCCGCAGGCCGTCCAGGCAAGCGCTCGGCACTGCCCCACTCGCGCATCATGATCCATCAGCCGAGCGGCGGTACACAGGGAACGGCTGCCGATATCGAGATCCAGGCCCGCGAGATTCTGTACCTCCGGGGCAAGATGAACGAGCTGATGTCGAAGCACACTGGACGCCCGGTCGAGCAGATCGAGCGGGACATGGACCGGGACCGCTTTATGTCCGCGGACGAGGCGAAAGCGTACGGGATCATCGACAACGTGATCTCGTATCGCGGGCAAATGGAGGAAGTGCTCGCGAAGCGCTGAACGCTCTGCCCGGAGACCCCAAAAGGCTGCCGTTAAGGCGGCCTTTTTGGCATGTACCGGGGTTATCTTATGTAAATGCGTGAATTCAGCTGGCGGGTAAAGGAATTCTGCTTGACCATACCGAAATCCCCTGTTAGTTGTTCACTGGTTCGCCCCTCGCTTCTCCAGCTTACCACGGCCTATGTCGCAGGATAAACATCTCCGCTGTTCTTTTTGCGGGAAGTCAAAGGACTCGGTGCGGAAATTCATTTCCGGGCCATCCGTTTACATCTGCAACGAGTGCATCGCTCTCTGCAACGAGATTCTTGCCGAGGACGAGGAGCGCGAGGTATCTGAGGCTATCACTCAGGTTCCGTCTCCGCAGGAGATCAAGGACGTCCTCGACCAGTACGTGATTGGCCAGGAG
>DASROK010000082.1:0-14420 GCA_035646915.1 Gemmatimonadaceae bacterium | reverse complement strand
ACATCTGCAGGCACGCCGACCGGCAACGTTTCGCCGAGTGAGCTTCGGTAGTAGGCGGTCGATATGCTTCCCATGATCGCGATTCCAAGCGCAGCACCAAGCTCTGCACTTGTCTCGGAGATCCCTGATGCGGCACCTGCGCGCTCGGGCGGAGCAACCGACATGATCATGTCGGTGGTCAGTGTAATTGCAATGTTGATCCCGAAGCTCATCACCATGTAAGCGCCAACAAGTAGTGCAAGGTGCGATGCAGGCGTGATCAGTGAGATCGCAATCATGCCGATTGTCGTAAAAAGCATCCCTGCGGGCATTACCGAGCGAGCGCTGACCTTCTTTACAATCGCTGGCGCCGCGAAAGTTCCTATGATTCCGGAGAGTGTCGCAGGAAGGAGAGCCATTCCTGCGCGCAACGGAGAAAGTCCAAGCACAAGCTGGAGATACTGTGCTACGAGCAGATACAACCCGCCGAAGGTAATGGTCGCAACCAGCTGAGTCGCCACCGATGCGCTGAACTCTGAGCGCCCGAACAACTCCAGATCGATGAGTGGATGCTCGAGCCGGCGTTGCCGGGCAACGAAGACAGTGCCGAGCAGAGCGCCGGCTGCGATGGCGATGACAGGAATTGTACCAGCGCCATCCTGTGCGATGCGCTTGATGCCGTAAATGATCGACAGGATCGCGAAGAGCGAAAGTCCGGCGCTTGCAATATCGAGCCTGCCTGGATTTGGATCGCGAAACTCAGGCAGCAGAATCGGCCCGACAATGAGCAGCGTCACCATGACCGGGACATTCAGCAGAAACACCGAGCCCCACCAGAAATGCTCCAGCATTATTCCGCCGAGTATCGGCCCGACTGCGCCGCCGACAACGAATGCATTGATCCACATTGCAATCGCGAATCTGCGCTGGTGCTCATCGTGAAACATGTTGCGGATGAGTGCCATGGTTGACGGCATCAATGTCGCGCCTGCAACACCAAGCAACGCCCGGGTCGCGATCAACGTCGATGCGCTGCCTGCGAATGCAGCAACGGCAGATGCCGCGCCGAATGCCGCAGCTCCAATCAGCAGCAGCTTTCGGCGGCCGATTCTGTCGCCAAGAGTCCCCATTGTGATGAGAGAGCTCGCGATCAGAAATCCGTAGATGTCCACGATCCAGAGAAGCTGAGTGCTGCTCGGCTGGAGATCTGCCGTCAGCTTCGGGACTGCAAGATGGAGGACTGTGAAGTCCATCGACAGGAGAAAGCACGGGAAAGCAAGAACGGCGAGACCGATCCATTCTCGCCGTCCAGCTCTTTCATTTATTGTGCTTGTCCGGGACATCCCCAAATCTAGACTGTGGAGTCCCCGATCTGGGTGTATGGGATCTCCATGAACATTGGAAGGCCAGCGGCCTCGATGACGCGAAGCAATCCTTCGCGCTCGTGAAATTCAATTCCGTCGCGATCGAGCAGGACCGTATTTCGCTCTGTTTTCGCGAGACGGCGAAATTCCGCGTCGATCAAGCGAAAGCGGCGAACCATGTTCTCCACCTGTTCGTGCGAGCGGCGCCGCATCCTGATGTGCTTTTCTATAGTATCGGTGCTCGATGTGAGGACGATGGTACAGTCAGGGTTCCAGCTGTCGCCGATCTTTATCGTCTCATGCAGAGCCGTGTGTGTTTCCGGCGGATACTCCACGATGTGAGCTTCGAGCGTGATCTTCGCGCCCTCGATGAAAATCACGCGATTGGGACGATCATGCTCCGCGGCATCTCTGTAGTTGGCTTCGTACAGCTCGCCGAAATAAGCGGTGACACCGACTGCATTCATACCGGCTTCGATGTCCATCAGCACGCGTGGATCCCACACACCCTTCTCGCCTTCTCCGTACGACCCGTTGTGATACAGGTCGCCGAGCTGGCGAACGAGTGTGCTTTTCCCAACTCCTGGTCCGCCAACAATCGCAACGCGCATTTTCAAGCGGGAGATTGCAGGCGGTTGCCCCGGTTCGCAAGTGCGCACAGTATTGCACGCGTGAGGAACTACGAGATCACCGTCGATATCGACGCCCCGCCTGAAAGAGTCTGGGACGTGATGATCGACGTCGAGAAATGGCCGGAATGGACGCAGTCCATGTCGAGCGTCAAGCGACTGGATTCAGGAGATCTGCGTGAAGGAAGCCGGGTTCGCATCAAGCAGCCGAAGCTCGCCCCAACAACGATGACGGTAACTCATCTGGAGCCGGACAAGTGTTTTACCTGGAGAACAACGGCGCCAGGCGTTGAAGTCACGGCGACGCACACGATCCTGCCGGAAGGAAAAGGATCCCGGGTAGTTCTTTCGCTTTACTTCAATGGAATAGTCGGCGGAATCATCGGGCGTGCGACGCGCAGCCTCAACGAGCGTTACATCGCATACGAAGCTGCGGGGCTCAAGAAACGAAGTGAACATCCGCCTGCAACCGCCCGGCTTCGCGGTTAAAAAAATTCACCATTTGTCGATTCCGGGTCATCCCGTTCGACGTTCATGTAGAAGCCCGCTAACGGGCGCTAACTCGAAATCGACGAAAAGGAGACACTGAAATGCGTGTAATGGTGATAGTAAAAGCGAGCAGGGAATCGGAAGCGGGCACACTGCCGAGCACGGAGATGCTCGCCGCCATGGGCAAGTACAACGAAGAGCTCGCGAAGGCCGGAATCATGCTGGCCGGTGAGGGCCTGCATGACAGCTCGAAAGGAAAACGCATTCGATTTGAAGGAAAGAAAAGGACTGTGATCGACGGTCCGTTTGCGGAAACGAAGGAGCTGATCGCGGGCTTCTGGCTGTGGCAGGTTCGCTCGATGGACGAAGCGGTGGAATGGCTGAAACGCGCGCCATTCGAAGAGGGCGACACAGTCGAAATCCGTCAGGTATTCGAGGCAGAAGACTTCGGTGCGAACCTGACGCCCGAACTACGGGAGCAGGAACAGAAAGTCGGCGAAATCGCAAAGAGAAACAGTCGCCAGACGCCAGACGCCGGTCGCCGGTGACTGGTGACTGGCGTCCGGTGACTGGCGTCCGGTGACTGGCGTCCGGTGACCGGCGTCTGGCGTCTGGCGTCTGGCGACCGTTACGGCAATCGGACGTATGAGAAGCTGACACCGGTCTGGAAACCAGTCTTTGCCCTGAACAGTTTCTGCATCCCGAAGTAGATGTCGAGCGAGCGGTTCCCCACCTGCTGCAGTGCAAGACCGAAGTCTGTCTTCCACGTATTGCGCGCAGGGGGACCGCTCGAGCCACAGTTGAAATCCCACACAACGCCGGGACTTACATAAGCGACAAGCCTCGGGCGCTGACGCCGCTTCGCAACAGAGAGCGGAATTCCAAAATCGATCGAGCAGGCGTTGAGATCTCCGGCAACCTTCGGCGCATAACCGATTCCGATTTCGGTTCCGACTGTGCTCGTGGCGGTATTGTCCTTGAGAAGGCCGGCGAAGATCGATCCGCCGGTCATGAGATTGATCTGAGACCTGACCCCAATAAGAGCGTGGCCTCCGCATCCAGCTCCGACAGTTCCACAATCACGCTTCTGATAACCTGCTGTCACACCAATCGTCGATCCTCCTCGATACTGAAAATCGAGACCGGCAGCAAAGGCAGGCATTGCATCACCACTTGGTCCTTTGCGATAACCCGCCTGAAGCTTGCCAATGAAGTAGTTGTGATTCCTGCTCGCCGGCATCGGCAGCGAAATCGGCGGAAGCGCGGAGACAGGTACGCCAAGCAGACGGAGGGTTGAAAGGTCTCCGTCATCTGTCTGAGCGCGAAGACCCAGGGGGATCATCATGCAGGCGGCCGTGCAGGCGATAATCGCGCGTGAGATCATCTCACCTCCAGCCAGCGCGAGAAGGGAGCGCCCGGAACGCCGGCGCTCGAGAAATCAAAAACGCTGAGCAGCACACCCTTGTCCTTGAGAATGTCGACACGCATGAAGCCGCTTCGATGCTGGCTGACGTAATAACTTTCACGGAGATACACTGCGCATGCGGCTTTGTCTTCGGATCCTGCGCCGCTGACTGCCAGATACTGAACATTCGGCGCACCCTTCATGACCTGAAGGTTGTGATCGTGCCCCGCCGCGTACAAAAGAGGAGGCTTTACCTTGAACGCGGACTCGAGCGAATCGCGCATCGTACGATTCAGCCCCGACAGGATATCCTGCGCATTCCCACCAAGACGGCGGAACGGGCCTGTTACTCCGCAATATCCGCCATGTTCTCCGCCGGTCATCAGCGGATGATGTCCTGCTGCAATCACAACGCGACCAGGCTGAATTGATTTGACAAGGTCTCTCAATGTCTGGGTGACGACGCCAACGTTGGTGTTGCACGTAGACTTGTCGTCGCGAACGATGAACTCGTGCAGCCACCACTGAGTGTCGAGTCCAATGAAGCGAAGACGGCCAACCTCGAATGCAACCGGACCAGGACATCCGTTGCCGGGAAGCATTCGAATGTCGCGGCCGCCGGCGAGCGACGCGATCATCCGCTCCTCGAGTCTCACCGCATAAAGACCATACGGCCCGCCCTGATTCCAGTCGTGATTCCCCGGAAGGAAAATCGCGCGTGCTCCTGGAGGAACAGCGCTGATCTGATCCTGCAGACGGCGGCGGGCATCAGGCCACGTGAGTGTACTGTCGAGAGGAACTCCGTTCGGGTAAACGTTGTCGCCCATGAAAACGATGATCGTGCGTCCCGGCGCTTCAGCCGCCTGGCGTTTCAGGGAATCGAGCGATCGCGGATAGGTTCGCGGATCGGGCTCGCCGGCATCTCCAATCAGGAAAAGAGTCGTCTCGATTTCCTGCGGCTCGATGTCCTTCACGTGAATGCGGTGCGCGCACGCGGAGAGACTGCTCAGCGCAGTCGCGCACACCATCAATCGATAGAAGCTGCGTCGCATCAGAATGACATTCCTTTCTGCAGATAGAATCTGTTCGAATCGCCGTGCGCAAATGAAACACTGAATGTCTGGCCAAGAGCAGAGATCCAGACACCCGCACCATATCCAGCATGCCACTTTCCGGGACTGTCTCCATCGACCCAGACACGCCCCGCGTCGAGAAGACCAAAAACTCCGGAATTCCAGTTGATCAACAGAGGAACTGTGCCGAGTGGCATGCGGATCTCTGCTGATCCGAATCCCGCTGCGTCACCGATGAACCGGCGCGCTGAGTATCCGCGCACCGACGACCTGCCTCCAATGTAAGGTGCTTCCTGAACCGGGATGTCGCCCGACGCAGTTGCACCCCCAAGCCGGAATGCAGCACTCAGGCCACTGGATGCGATCGGGACGTAAGCGGCAGCAGAGGCTCGAGCCACCGAGGCGATTTCGTCGATGTCGAAGAGGGCCGGATACGCAGCACCCGTCGCAACGAGCCTGAAACCGTAGTCGCTCGGCGAAGTTGACGATGTCTTGTCGAGCTCCAGCTCCATCACGCCACCTGCTCGCGCTACTTCTTCATCGAACAGCCCGGGCGGAGATCCTGAAGGCAGATGCGCCCGATTCCATCTGAACACCGGTCCCGCAGCAATTTTTCCAACCATTGGACGCAGTCGCGCGGCTTTCTTCTTCTTGTCGTCGTCCGTTTTGCCGAATCCGGCGTCGAGATCTTCGCGCGACCGCCAGCCAATCTGCCTTATAAAAAGCGGCTCGACCGCAATCAGGTCCTGATTGACCAGCGATTCCGCGCGCGAAAGCTTCGGCGAATTGTTTCCATATCCAAAAAATCTGAAAGCTTCGAAGCGTGTTGCCCGCGCGTCGAGCGTGAGAGCGTCAGGAGAATTCTCGAACCGATAATCACCGTACGCATTAAGCCCAGTCCGGCCGTCGCCGGTTCCGAGAAGAACATTGGCTCCTGCCTCGAGCTTGTGCGGAAGGTGACGGAATCCCGAAACACGATATCGAGGGCCTATTCCGACGACCAGTCCCCCGCCTTCGACATAATCGAATGACGGGCCAAAGCTGATACTTCTTCCCCAATCGGGACGCCACGGTGCATCGAATCGAACACCGCCTCCCTGGCGCGGAACCTTCCACTCCTTTTCGCTGACGCTCGTACCGCCCCTTCGAACGTACTGGTTCTTTCCTTTTTCGTCGTAGAAATGTGTGTCGCCTGCACCCGCTGAATCTGCGAGAAAATCGTCGTCGCCACCGCCAATCACGCGCACCGTAATGTCGTCGGTTCGCGCGCCGCGAACAGTTGCAACATCGTTTCCTCCGTGAAGGAACACACGAACCTCCCGTGTTTCCCCGGGCACGAACGTGCGAATGAAGAACGGTGTCGCGTTGCGAGATTCATTCTTCCCCTGAATCGTGACAGTCAGACGACCATCTGCCAGACGCTCGATCACTGCACGCTCGGCCTGATCGGTTCCGTGAACATCTACTTCAGTGGCGAGCCAATCGTAGAAATCGCTGGCGGTTTTCGGAATCAGATCGCGTCGCGCACGCAGTCTCGAGCGAAGTTTTTCTACATCATTAGTGCGAGCGCGCCATTCGGGAGGAAGTGCCGCAATCGCCTTCTCTATCGCTGAATCGTCGATTGCGTTCCTCACCCTGATACCTATCTGATCAGCATCAGCTTTCGTGATTCGCTGCAGGAGACGCCTGTCGATGTTGTAGCTCTCCCAGAGCAGGCCCTCCATGTCGTACTTGCCCTTGAACTGAATCAGCTTGGGATAAAACGGATGAACGAGGAATCGGAACAACCATCCGTCTGCATTCGAGAAAGCACGGTCACGATCGCGAGGCAGCGGCCTCCACGAATACGATGCGCTGTCGCCGTAACGCGCGAAGCGCATGTTGTCAGCAGTGCGATCGTTGTCATTCACGAGGAAATCAACAAGCCTCACAGCGAACAGCTCACGCTCATCGAGATGATGATTGCGGCTCTCTTCGAGGTCGTCGAGGAACTTGTCCGCGCTTTTGATCTTCCGTGAGCCAGCGAAACCCGGCTCGTCGTTCTCGTCTTCCTGCGGACTCAGCTCGACGGTGCCGAGCATTCCCGCGAATTCCTTTCGAAATTCTCCAAGCCGCGGATCGTCAGGCATGACGTACAATTTCGGAACAACGTGGAGAGCTCCAATAGCGTCGAGAAACGCGGGAACCATCAGCGCGCCCGCCGGAAACAGCGTGCTGACCTGGTCCTGCACAATGTCGCCAAGGGTGCTGTTGCGAATTGGAGCAGGCATCGCCTGGCCAACGGGAAACTTGTCGACCGAGCGGAACATGATCTCCCGGCCGTCACTCGTAGCGAATCGAAGCGTGCGGGTCTGATTGCCGCCGCCTTTCTTCGATACGGTCAAGCCGCCGGCATACGTTCCCATGTCGAACACCGGTACGCGAACCGGCGTAAGCCATACCGAGCGCCAGCCGTTGCCGAGCAGTTTACGCGCAAACGGCCCCGCGTCGTAGTCGGGGCCAGCGACAATGCTCTCGGTGGACTGCGAACGAGCCCGGCCTGATCCAAGGCATACGAGTCCAACGGCGAGTAACAGTAATCGCTGCCAGTTGTGTCTGGTCATCCGGCGTGGATGGTGCCAGAAATGTTCCACCGGCGCTAGGGTGGAAACCGAATACGTTTCTATCGTGCCTGGCTCAGATACCCACAAGGCCATAGAAACAGTCTGGCGGATAGAGTCTCCAAAGCTCATCGCCGGCCTCACGCGCATTGTCCACGACGTGGGGCTGGCGGAAGACCTGGCGATGGACGCGCTCGTAGTTGCCCTCGAGAAGTGGCCTGACTCGGGCGTACCTGACAATCCGGGTGCATGGCTCATGGCAACCGCGAAGCATCGTGCGCTCGACTCGCTGCGTCGTGACAAGATGCTCGACCGAAAGCATTCGGAGATGGTTCCCGAGCTCGAGCGGCAACAGGACCGCTCGGTGGAGGAGATCGACGAGGCGATCGATGACGACATCGGTGACGACTTGCTTCGCCTCGTATTCATGACATGTCACCCGATTCTGTCGACTGAAGCGAGGGTCGCACTCACACTGAGACTGCTCGGTGGACTCACAACGACAGAAATCGCACGTGCATTTCTCACCTCTGAGCCGACGATCGCGCAGCGCATTGTTCGCGCGAAAAAGAGTCTGTCGAATGCCGGGGTTCCATTCGAGGTACCTCGCGGCGAAGATCGCATCGGACGTCTCGCATCGGTGCTCGAAGTCATCTACCTGATTTTCAATGAGGGCTATTCGGCCACCGCAGGTGATGACTGGATGCGCCCCGCACTGTGCGAGGAAGCCTTGAGACTCGGCCGCATTGTCGCTGCGCTTGCGACGGAAGAGCCTGAAGTTCACGGGCTTGTGGCTCTGATGGAAATTCAGGCTTCGCGGTCTCGCGCGCGAATTGGTCCGTCCGGCGAGGCTGTTCTGCTTCTCGATCAGGACCGATCGAGGTGGGACCAGGTTCTCATTCGGAGAGGGCTCGCTGCATTGGACCGTGCTGTTTTTCTTGGTGGCGAGAACGGACCGTATGCGCTGCAGGCCGCAATCGCTGCGTGTCACGCTCGTGCGCGCACTGCTGAAGAGACCGACTGGCAGCGCATTGCACAACTATATGGTATACTCGGCCGCGTTTCTCCATCTCCCGTGATCGAATTGAATCGTGCGGTTGCCGTTTCGATGGCGTATGGACCTGCTGAGGGTCTCGCGATTGCCGACTCGCTGAGTGACGTGGAATCGCTGAAGGAGTATCATCTCCTTCCAAGTGTTCGAGGCGATCTGCTTTCCAGGCTCGGCAGAATGGAGGAAGCGAGGACTGAATTCGAGCGTGCAGCATCTCTCACGCAGAATGCCCGCGAGAAAGAGATCCTGCTCGCTCGCGCGAGTGATCGACGATGATCGTGCATCTAGTCGATGGAACTTACGAGCTGTTTCGCCATTTCTATGGCCTCAGGCGGTTCAGCAAGACTGATCCGCCCTTTGGTGCAGTGCTCGGCGTGCTGCGAACAGTGGTGCAGATGCTCGAAACAGGAGCGACGCACATTGGAGTTGCGACAGATCACGTGATTGAATCGTTCCGGAACGATCTGTGGGCCGGGTACAAGACCGGAGAGGGAATCGAGCGGGCGCTCTGGAAACAGTTCATTCCCCTCGAGGATTCACTGAAGGCGATGGGAGTCGCGACATGGGCGATGATCGAGCTCGAGGCGGACGATGCTCTCGCATCGGCAGCGTTCATTGCTGCAAGGGACAAGAGAGTCGAGAAAGTCAGCATCTGGACGCCGGACAAGGATCTGGCGCAAAGTGTAGTTGGTGATCGAGTGGTGCAGGTCGATCGAAAGAGCGGGGCAATCCGGGATGAAGCTGCGGTGAAGGCCAAATTCGGAGTCGCCCCGAAATACATCGCCGATTATCTCGCGCTGGTTGGGGATGCCGCGGATGGATATCCGGGCATTCCCGGATGCGGTGCAAAGACAGCCTCGAGGCTGATCGAGAAGCACGGTCACGTCGAGGAGTTTCCTCCCGAAGTGCTTGGATCAAATCAGGAATTGGCGCTTCTCTTCAAGACACTTGCAACGCTGAAGACCGACGCACGGTTGTTCAGGAAGGTTGATGAGATCGAGTGGAAGGGATTCGATAAATCCTTTCCCGCAGTTGCAGAGAAGGTCGGTGATCCAAAGCTTGTCGATCGTCTCGATAAGGTTGCGAGCAAGTGAGCCAGGCAGCTCCCCGTAGAATCTTTCTTGCTGACGCGGATGCGTTTTACGTAGCGGTTGCGCGGATGATCGATCCTGAAGGGGCGGGCAAGGCCCCGCTTCTTATTGTGGGAGGCTCGCGGGAGTCGAGAGGCGTTGTCTGCTCGGCATCATACGAGACTCGAAAGTTCGGAGTTCGCTCGGCGATGCCGATCTCACGTGCATTGCGGCTCTGCCCTGATGCGCTTTGTGTTCCCGTTCCGCGCAAGGCGTGTTCGGAAAAGAGTCACGAGATACGCGAAGTTCTCGCGCGATTCGCGCCGATAGTCGAAGGCGCGAGCATTGACGAGTGGTATCTCGATCTCGCCGGGACTGAAGGTGTTTATCACAACGAGCCGCTGTCAGTTACCGCGCATCGGATTCGTGATGAAGTCAAGCGCGAGACTTCATTGTCGGTGTCGATAGGTGGAGGAACGAACAAGCTCGTTGCAAAACTTGCAGTCGAGCGTGCGAAGCCCAAGCCGGGGTCAGGCGCTGATGGAGTTCACATTGTCCCCCCGGGAAATGAAGCCGAGTTTCTGAAGACGTTCGCTCTCGCCGAGATTCCGCTCATTGGTCCCAAATTTCAGGAGCGACTCGCTGGATTCGGGATGACGATGGTTCCTGACGTTCTGCAGTACGATGCCGCTACGCTCGAGGCGTGGTTTGGAAAGCGCGAAGCAGAATGGCTGTGGGACCGCGTGCGCGGCATCAGTGACTCTGAGGTCGATGCTGGCGGAGATGCCAAAAGCATGAGTCGCGACGAGACATTTCCGCGCGACATCAACGATGATCGAGAGCTGGAGCGGGAGCTCGTGGCGCTGGTGACTCGTGCCGCGTTCGATCTGAGGAGCGACGGACTTGCTGCGCGCACTGTGACGGTGCGAATCCGTGACATGGATTTCAGGACACGCTCTGCTCGGCGAACACTCGCGCAGCCTGTTGTGTCAGATCGGATTCTGCTGAAGGTCGCGAGAGAGTTATTGTCAAAGCTTCGTGCTGCTCGCCGCGTTCCTGCGCGGCTGCTTGGTGTTGCTGTTTCGTCTCTTTCGGAAGATCCGGATGCGGATCAGCTCGCACTCTTTGCGGCTCGAGCGGATCCTGACTCCGATACTTTGCGTGATCGTGTGCTGGCTCGAGCTGTCGATCGTGTTCGCGCGAAGTTTGGTGCTCGCAGTGTTATTCCTGGGACTCTTACGCCAAAGGAAGAGTAGGCGCTGACCTTTACATCTTTCTTCCGCGGCAACGGGATTGCATTGATGCGCAGTGTAAGATGACGTCCAAATACGAAATCCTCGCATATCGCGGCTACGGCAACGCAACAAAAGCAAGATTTTACGGAAGAGTTGTCGAAAAGATCGGGGCCAGCGCGAGCACCGATCGCGATTCTCTGTTTCGGAACCTGCTCAATACGTGGCGGCGCGTGGACAGTGACCCGGTCGGACATGCAAGAGTCACCGTCGACTATGCCGGGACCAGAATCGACTGCAAAGCCGATAGCGAAGGGTTTCTGGCCGGGTGGCTGGACGCAGCCAATGCGCCGGGCAATGAATGGGAATCGTACGGAGTAGCGTTTCCCGATAAGCAGGCAGAAGGCAAAGGGGAAATCCTCATTCCACCAGCGTCGGCAAAGTTCGGCGTCATCAGCGACATCGACGACACGGTAATTCAGTCGCGCGTTTCCAATTTCCTCCAGGCAGCGCGAACGGTAATGCTTGGCAATGCCCGGACGCGCTTACCGTTTCCCGGAGTCGCCGCATTCTACCAGGCCCTGCGGAAAGGAGCAGGCGGCGACGATAAGAACCCGGTATTCTATGTCTCGAGCAGTCCGTGGAACATCTACGACGTCATCACCGAGTTCATGGACATCCAGAAAATTCCCAAAGGGCCGCTGATGCTGCGCGATTGGGACATCGATCTCTCGGCTCTTTCGGCGTGGCGTCACTTCGAGCACAAGGGCGTGGCCATCCAGAACCTGATGGCTGTTTATCCGTCGATGAAATTCATTCTCATTGGCGACTCGAGCCAGCAGGACCCCGAGATCTACCGGCAGATCGTCGGTCAATATCCCGAGCGCGTGCTGTGCATTTACATCCGGGATGTGAACAGGGATGCTGAGCGCAAAGCCTCCATCGAGAAACTCGCGAAGGAAATCCTCGATGCCGGGTCCAGCCTCGTTCTGGCTGAAGACACTCTTGGCGCTTCAGAGCATGCCGTGAAACAGGGATGGATCCATCCGGAATCGCTGCCTGACATTCACGAGGAAAAGAAGGCAGACGAAGGACGCAACGACGAGAAAGTCGCTGCGCCCGATGGCGGCGAGCCGGTGTCCGGCGAGCCGCCGAAAGTCATCAGTTGAAGGCGACGTCGAGACTTTAGCGCCGCTCGCGCAGAAAACCAATGCCGCGAGCGCCCGGGACAGGTATTTTGGCGTGTCGGGAATCGGCTGTATCTCGATTTACAGCGCAAGAGAGGCTCGCATGATCGTAACTGTTTTTCTGTTGCTCGCGCTCGCAGTGGTGATCTGGGGTGTGATCTCCTTCAACGGACTGGTCCGCTTACGAAATCAGGTCCGTACCGCGTGGGCTGACATCGACGTTCAGCTGAAGCGAAGACATGACCTGGTTCCTCAGCTGGTCGACGCCGTGAAAGGCTATGCCGGATATGAGCGCGGTGTGATGACGACCGTGACCGAGCTGCGGTCGCAGGCGATGGCGCTCACCAGCCCGGCGAAACTCGGTGAGACTGAGAGCGCGCTACAGAAAGGCGTCACCGAGCTGCTTGCGCTCAAGGAAGCATATCCGGATCTCAAAGCGAATCAGAACTTTCTTCAGCTCCAGCGCGATCTGGTCGAAGTCGAGAACAATCTTCAGTACGCGCGCAGGTTCTATAACGGCGCAGTCCGTGACTACAACACATCGCTCGAGCGATTTCCAGGAATGCTCGTTGCGCAGGCCGGCGGATTTCATTCTACCGAATTCTTCAGCGCGGATGAAGACGACCGTGCATCAGTAAAAGTGGAGCTTGGAAGTTGAGACGCGCTCTCTTATTCCTGACGCTCCTGCTCAGCGCCGGAAGACTCAATGCTCAGGAAAGGATTACTTCATATGACATTGTCGTCGACATCCAAAAAGATGGCAGCCTCGATGTAACCGAGCGCATCGGCGTTCATGCTGAAGGCAATCAGATTCGTCGCGGGATCTATCGCGATTTTCCAACTCGATATCGTGACCGCTTCGGCAATCAGGTGAAAGTCGCTCTCGACGTCAAGTCGGTCGAGAAGAACGACGTGATCGAGCCCTGGTTCACTGAAAGAATGTCGAATGGAGTTCGCATCAATACCGGGAACGACAACTTTCTGACTGTGCCGGCTGACTACATCTACACGCTCCGATACCGCACCACTCGGCAGCTTGGTTTCTTTCCTGATCACGACGAGCTCTACTGGAACGCGATAGGAACTGGCTGGATTTTCCCGATCGAACACGGATCAGTGGAAGTTCATCTCCCTTCGCCGGTTCCCATCGAGCAGCTCCACGCCGAAGGATACACTGGTCCACAGGGCGCAAAGGGAACCGCGTACGTCGCTGAAATTCCATCGCCAGGTGTTGCGCGCTACCGGCTTACACAGCCCCTCAACTCGTACGAAGGTTTCACGATCGTCCTCACGTTTCCCAAAGGACTGATCGCCGAGCCGACGCAGTCGGACAGGATCAAGTGGCTGCTGACGGACAATCGGGGAATCCTCATTGCACTGGCGGGATTTCTCTTTTTGCTCGTCTACATGTACCGCCAGTGGAGCAGAGTCGGGCGTGATCCCCAAAAGGGAATCGTCATCGCTCGATACGAGCCGCGTGAAGGTCAGAGCCCCGCGGGCCTGCATTACCTCCAGCGGATGGGTTACGACATGCGCTGCTTCACGGGGGACGTACTTGCGCTGGCAGTGGCCGGATATCTGAATGTTCGAGAGCGGGAGAAGATCTTCAAGAACGAGTGGCAGCTCGAAGACGCGCAATCAGCAAACGGCAAACCCATCACCGATGCGCAGCGAACGCTGCACACCACGCTTTTCCGCGGTGGCAGCCCGCTTATTCTCAAAAACACGAATGCCAGCATCGTTGGCGGCGCGCGCGACGCACACAGGAAGTCGCTCGACCGCGAATTTCAGCCGCGCTACTTCAAGCGAAACGGCAAGCAGGTTGGGATTGCGTGGCTGATTGCAATCGTCGTCGGTGTTGCTGCATTTGTGGCGTCGGGCGGCTACGGTATTCCTGTGATCATCGCAATCGCAGTTCTGATGTTCATTTCCCTGGTAGTGTTTGCATATCTCATCAAGGCTCCCACAGCCGAAGGCCGACAGCTTCTCGATGAGGTCGAAGGTCTCAAGCTCTACATGAGTGTCGCTGAGCGTGATGAGCTAAGGAGCATGAAGGGGCCTGATGAGCCCGTGCTCGATGCTGCGAGATACGAGGCGCTTCTTCCGTTTGCTGTTGCACTTGGCGTCGAAGACGCATGGACGAAGAAATTCACCGCAGCCGCTGGCGCTGCAGCTGCTGCCCAGGCTGCGAACAACATGGGCTGGTATTACGGCCATGGACCTGTTTCCAACCTCGGCGATTTTTCACGGTCGATCGGGTCGAGTCTCAGCTCGACAATTTCGTCTGCTTCGACTCCGCCTGGCTCGAGCTCAGGCTCGGGCGGCGGCGGGTCTTCAGGAG